>JBCDBC010000001.1:0-25591 GCA_039184535.1 Bacteroidota bacterium
CATTATGTCTTTATACAATTTCCTGCTGCTCAACTGCTCGAGGATTACCATTTTGGGGTAGGTAGGGAGCCTCTTCTTTGTTTGTTTCTTTTCCATTATACTTGACTACAAGGAAATAACTTAGGGCTAGAATGACGGCGCCCATCCCTACACCAAATCCAAGTAAGTCTGTCTTCTCATCCCAGGTAACCACTTTATTAGTGAAGGATACACTCATGACTACAATGACAATTTTAACCAACATGGATTTAAGTTGATCCAGGTCCTTTACTACCAGCCATTTTGGTAGACCTTTGATATCGCTGACAAATAGCTCAAATAAACCCACAGACATGATGAATATCGCGATGCCAAGTAGGTACAAGTCTACGGCATGTAGGGACTTTTTGACTACATCTCCTTCAGTGGCGTAATCACTAACTGCCGTCTTTATGACCAGAAAAGTCTCGTAAGAAGCATAGCCGATCACGCTAATGGATACCAGTCCTATTCCGATGATAGAGGTTATTCCCACTCCCTTAAGGATGGATTTAAAGACGGTTGATGAGTTCATTTGTGGAGATTAAGCAAGTCTGTAAGTATGATCCCAATGGAAAGATACCTTTATTGAAAAGTAGATTTAGGGAAAATAGTTTTAAGCTCTTTGGCTAATGTAGGTATGAGCCTTAAGCAACTAGTTTCCTAAGTTTGATCCTGTAGCCTAGTAATTTTTCAAATTCTCTGCCCATACGGTAGAAATTTGTTATTTTGGTAGGCTATTTATTAATAGAATTATGAGAAACCACTTTGTTAATCTTTCAGGAATTTTTGTCCTGCTATGTCTGATTTTTTCTGTTCCATCTGCATATGCCCAGCAAGAGAATCTGGCTGAAAGCTGGATGCAAGGACTCCTCTATAGAAATATAGGACCTTACAGAGGAGGAAGGGTAACCACGGTTACAGGGATCCCGGAAAAGCCTTATACCTTCTTCATGGGAACCACTGGTGGAGGTGTTTGGAAAACAGCAGATGGAGGTAGTACCTGGAAAAACATTACGGATGGCTATGTAAAAGTAGGTTCTATAGGCGCCGTAGAAGTGGCACCTTCTGATCCAAATGTTTTGTATGTGGGGACAGGTTCCGCCAGTCCCAGAGGAAATATTTCTACCGGAAAGGGGATCTATAAATCTGTAGATGGAGGGAAAAGCTGGTCCTTCATAGGACTGGAAAAGACAGGGCAGATAGCTAAAATCGTCATTCATCCCGATAATCCCGACTGGCTATATGTGGCTGCCTTGGGAAATATCTTCGGCCCTAATCCTGAAAGAGGGGTGTATAAAAGTACTGATGGAGGTGCTAGCTGGGAGAAAGTATGTTACCTAAGTGAGAAAACGGGAGCTATAGATCTGGTGATGGATCCTACTAATCCCCGCATTCTATATGCAGGTTTTTGGAGAGTAGAAAGAAAACCCTGGACTTTGATAGATGGGGACCTGGAAGGAGGGGTATACAAAAGTACCGACCATGGAGAGACATGGACCAAGTTGGAGGGAGGACTCCCCAACGGGGTAGCAGGAAGAATAGGGATAGCTATTTCTCCCGTAAATCCTAATAAACTATGGGTGATCAGAGAGGCTAAGGAAGAAAGTCAGGGAGGAATCTTTTTTTCTCAGGATGCAGGTAATAGTTGGAAACGAATTAACAGAGATCATAAACTCAGACAGAGGGCCTGGTATTATTCACGCATTTTTGCTGACCCGCAGGATGAACATACCGTCTATGTTACTAACACAGGCTTTTATAAATCGGTAGATGGTGGAAAATCCTTTATCCGTATTCGTACTCCTCATGGGGATAACCATTGTTTGTGGGTGAATCCTCACAATACCGACATCATGATAGAGTCTAATGATGGAGGTGCCAATGTCTCTTTCAATGGAGGGATGACCTGGTCCACACAGTATAATCAGCCTACGGCTGAGTTCTACCGTGTATCAGTAGACAATCGGTATCCTTACCGAGTATATGGTGCTCAGCAAGATAATTCTACTATAACAGTACCCAGCAATAGTCCCGGAGGGATCTCGCCTAAGCAACATTGGTATGCGGTAGGGGGAGGAGAGAGTGGACATATAGCGGTGGACCCACGTGATGCTAACATCATTTATGCAGGCAACTATATAGGACGAATAGACAGAACGGACAGAAGTAAAGGACATACGCGTAACATAGTGGCCTATCCCCAAATGCATGATGGGGTAGCACCCAGAGATATCAAGTACCGCTTTCAGTGGAATGCGCCTATTCGCCTTTCTCCACATAATCCGGATGTCTTGTACCACTGCTCTCAATATGTGCACAGATCGAAAGATAAGGGAGACACCTGGGAGGTGATTAGCCCAGACCTGACTACCGATAATGACGACTATCACGATATTCCCGGTGGCCCTGTCCAACATGACCATACAGGAGTGGAGCTTTATACCACCATTTTCTCTTTCGAAGAGTCTCCCCTGACACAAGGAGAGCTATGGGCCGGGACAGATGACGGCAGAGTACATATTAGCACCAATGATGGAGAAAACTGGACAGAAATTACTCCGGCAGATATGCCCAGAGAAGGAACTGTAAATACACTTGACCTTTCTACTCACGAGAAAGGGAGATGTATTATGACAGTGTATAAATACCGTGATGATGATTCTCGTCCATATGTTTTTCTCACCAATGATTATGGGAAAAATTGGAAGCTCTTAACAGATGGGAATAATGGAATCCCAGCTGATCACTTTGTAAGAGTGGTAAGAGAAGATCCTGACAGAAAGGGGCTATTGTATGCCGGAACAGAATTCGGGATGTTTATCTCCTTCAATGAAGGAGAGAGCTGGGAGCCTTTCCAGCTAAATCTACCTCATACGCCTATCACGGATATGCTGGTGTACAGAAATGATCTGGTCATTTCTACTCAGGGAAGGTCTTTCTGGATTTTAGATGATATTAGTCCTTTACATGATGAGGGCTTTGGGAAGGATGGTAATCAGGCTTACCTATTCAGCCCAAGAACAGCTTACAGAACGCAGCTACGTGGCTTTAGGGGAGGTAGTGCGCCTAAATCAGCGCCTAGAGGAGCCAGTATGTATTTCTACATGCCAGAAGATCAACTATTAGATCTTGTGAGGGTAGTGGTGAAAGAAAAAGACGGAACGCTGATTCGGACCTTTAGTACTCAACCTGACAAATCCTTAAGGGAAGATAAGCTTTCCCTAAAAGCGGGCTTGAATAGATTTATCTGGGACCTTAAATACCCTAAGGTAGAATTACAAAAAGGATCTTTTATGTCCCTTGCCAATACAGGTGGAGCATGGGCGGCTCCTGGCACCTACACCATAGAATTGGAGGCTGGTGATCAAACCTTAAGTACTGAGCTTACCATCAAAGCTGATCCTCGTTGGGAAGCATCTGAAGAGGATCTGCAGGAACAGTTCAGACTCACCCGAGAAGTGCAGATGAGTCTGGAAGAAATCCATCAGAACATAGGGAAGATCAGGTCTATCAAGAAGCAAAGCCAGGAAACGGCCAAGCGTGCTGTAAGAGCAGGTTTTGATAAGTCGCTGGTAGTAATGGCGGAGGAACTGGGAAGTAAACTCTCAGAAATAGAGGAAGAACTCATTCAGGTAAAAAATGAGAGTAGCCAGGACCCCATCAATTATCCACCCAGATTGGATGATCAATTTGCGTACTTGTATTCTACCGTAAATAGCCAGGATGATAGACCTACGCAGGGGTGCTATGAGAGATATGAAGATTTGAAAAAAGAATATCAGTTATATCAGGAGAAAATAGACAAGATCATTTCGGAGGATCTGAAAGCTTTTGATATAGCACTGGAAGATGCGGGTGTTCCGAGGGTGATACCTTCAGAGAGATAAAAAAGTAAGTAAGGATTTATAGTCGTAGGAAAAATCATTCATCTCTTTTAGCTCTTACTAGCTTGGGGTTTAAACCCCAAGCTAGTAAGAGCTAAATGCTGGCAAATGATTGGTTAAATCACTAAACCCCAGGCTACTTTTTTATGATTTATTATTCATCCAACAGCTTATCTATTTTCCCGCCCAAGCTGGCAGGTAAGTTTTCTCCAGGGAAGAAGCCGACATGTCTAAATCGGATATTTCCTTTTTTATCAATGATAAGGGTATTTGGAATGGAACTGATGTCCATTTCCCCTTGTAGATTATAAAAGTCTAAGGCTATGGGAAGGGCATACTGTTTCCGTTCCTGGAAGGCCTGAACCCTCTCTGGCGTATCTCCGTTTCCTAAGGTATTCAGAAACCAAAACTGTACATCTTCATTTTCCTCATATTGACTATAAAGAATCTCCATATCCGGAAAAGCTTGTAAGCAGGGCCCACACCATGTTCCCCAAAAGTCAAGAACTACCACTTTACCTTCGGATTCTTCAGGAAGAACGGTCTTCCCATCCAGGGTTACAAAGGTCAGGGCCGGCGCAGGTGTATCATCTGAAGAGTTCAGAAACATAGAGAAAGCAAAAGGGAAGAGCACAAAAGCAACTACTGGAATCAGGGCTGCCGGGATCACTATTTTCTTCAGAAACTCTTTCTCTTTCCATTGGGCTAATCCAGCTGCATATTCGGCTCCTGTACTAGCCATGATGAAGGCAAATAGGGGGAGGAAAACATCCCTTTCTATCAGAAACATAAGCCCAAAGAAGGTAATTCCTCCTACAGCTGCTCCCAGATAGGAAGGGTTGACCTCATAGAATTCTCTATGGATCAGGCCTCCTGCTAGAGCTACTAATCCTAGGAAGGTGAACTTCCAGGCAAAGGATAGTTCCTGAAGAAAGTATAAACCTATCAGAATAACCACAGAGGTCAGGACAGCCGGTACATAGCTGAGAATGGTTTTACTAATTTCTCCTGATCTTTTTTCCATGAGAAAGTTCAAAAAGGTTTATTGAGAGTTACGGACAAATTGCATTTGAGATATGCTCCCAGTTGTCTTCCAACTGATAGTTGACGGAGTTTCTCTTATTTCGATAATAGTGGTGGGTAGATGAAAACCCTGGTATCTACCTCTTCTTGCACCTCTATGGTTTCCCAACTGATTTGCTGGATGAGTTGGTCATTGATGCGTGTTTCAAGCGTATAGGGAAGCATATAACCCTCCGTTTCCCTATAATCACTCATATAGGTTTCTAGTCGTTGACCACGAGCAGGTCCTGTGGGGATGATTTTGCGGTTGAGCGTAGGGCGATACAGATCAGGGTCTATGAAGTAAAACTCCAGAATTTGTTCTTGATTAGCCAAGCTCAGCATATAAGCATCTCTATCATCTACTTTTATTTTTCCCAACAAGGTAGGCGTTAGGCCCTTTTCTGCTGTTCTGAAAAGGTTATTATCGAGAGAATTAGACTGCCATTCCAGCAGTTGATCTTCGGGCAAAAAGGAAGGGGATGGGTTTCCATTTAGGGGATTCAGCATCCATGCTCTTTGTCCATCAAAGGCCTGTATGACAGTATCTCCTCTGATGACCATTTCTACCCGCTGTAGATTAGGTTTTACCTGGGTAACTTTTATAGGGTAGGTTTCTTCCCCTAATATGATACTCCCCTGAAAAGTAATGGATTCCAGTTCTTCCCATAATTCCTCACCTCCGGCGTTAATTCTATATTTCTCCAGGACCTGCTGGGCTGTACTATCCTGACCGAATGTGTGACCTACCATCAGCAGGGAAAGGAAAAGGAAAGTAATGGATCTCATATTTGTCAAAACAATTGGATACAAATATACCCCAACTTCCACAAAAGAAAGCTGGGGCATCCAAATTTTATCTCAAAAGAAGATTATTTCGCGTAAGGGAAGCTTAATCCTCCATAAATAGCTGCTTCTTCCAGTTCTTCTTCAATTCTCAGAAGTTGATTGTATTTCGCAATTCTATCACTCCTGGAAGCAGAACCCGTCTTAATTTGGCCAGTGTTCAAAGCCACGGCAATATCTGCTATAGTAGTATCTTCAGTTTCTCCACTTCTGTGAGAAATGATGCTGGTATACTGGTTTCTGGTAGCTAATTGAACCGTATTCAGGGTTTCAGTCAAAGATCCGATCTGGTTGACCTTTACCAGGATAGAGTTTCCTACATTCTCTTTAATCCCTCTGGATAGGAAGTCTACGTTAGTTACAAAGAGGTCATCTCCTACCAACTGTACATCTTTTCCTATTTCCTTGGTCAGTTCAGCCCATCCATCCCAATCGTTCTCATCAAGTCCGTCTTCAATAGAAACGATGGGGTATTTACTGCACCAATCTTTGTAGAAACTGACCATCTCAGAAGAAGTCAATTCCTCTCCGGTAGAATCCTTGAATACATATTTTTTCTTGTCTGTGTCGTAAAACTCAGAGCTAGCGGCGTCCAGCGCCAGGTAGATATCTTCTCCAGGCTTGTATCCGGCTTTTTCTATGGCTTCCAAAATGACGGTTACGGCTTCCTCATTTGACTTTAAGTTAGGCGCGAATCCACCTTCGTCCCCTACATTGGTACTTAGTCCTCTGGCCTTAAGTACTTTTTTCAGGTTGTGGAAGGTCTCCGCTCCCATTCTCAATGCTTCTCTGAAGGTTTCAGCTTTAGCCGGCATGATCATGAACTCCTGGATGTCCACGGAGTTGTCAGCATGGCTACCACCATTGATGATGTTCATCAGGGGTAAAGGCAGGGTACGTGCATTTACGCCTCCTATGTAGCGGTATAAAGGTAGGCCCAGATGGAGGGAAGCGGCTCTAGCTACTGCCAGAGAAACCCCTAATACGGCGTTAGCACCCAGACGACTTTTATTAGCTGTACCGTCCAGATCCAGAAGAATCTGATCTACGTCAGCCTGATCTGTTACCAGACTTCCTTCCAGTTCAGGTGCAATGATGTCATTTACATTCTGTACGGCGGTGAGAACACCCTTCCCCATATATCTGTTCTCATCTTTATCTCTCAGTTCTACCGCTTCATGCATACCGGTACTGGCACCGGAAGGCACTGCTGCGCGACCCACTTCTCCATCAGTGGTAAGTACCTCTACTTCTACCGTAGGATTCCCTCTGGAATCAAGGATTTCGCGGGCAAAGATAGATTCAATAAAGCTCATAGGTTGTGTTTGTTTATTTGAGGCCGTAAAAATATTAATTATCCTATGCTTTAAAAGCATTTTATCTTCTTTTATCTGTTTGCTTTATGTTGAATATAGTGCTATGCTTGTACGGCTTATATAGGCCATTCTCTCGAACATCTTTGTTACATGAATTCATTAACGGTTTCTGCCCTTCAGCTCGACCTAGTCTGGGAAAATCCTACAGAAAATAGAAAGAAGATTGAGCGCATGCTGCTGAATGGAGCGCCTCCTTCTGACGTAATCATTCTTCCGGAAATGTTTACGACCGGATTTACCATGGCTTCTTCAAAATGTTATGAAGAAATGGGGGGAGATACCCATCAGTGGCTGGAGGAAATGGCCCGACAATACCACTGTCTGTTTCTGGGAAGTCTCATCATTAAGGAGAATGAACAGTATTACAACAGATTGTTGGCAGTGAGTGAAGATGGGCTGTTAGCGCAGTATGATAAACGCCACCTTTTCAGGATGGCCAATGAAGATGAGAACTATACCAGAGGAGAGGACTGGGTAACTTTCGAATATAGAGGGTGGAAAATCTGTCCTCAGATTTGTTATGACCTTCGTTTTCCTGTCTGGAGTAGGAACAAAGAGAATGATTCACAAGAGATGAGCTATGACCTCCTCATTTATGTAGCTAACTGGCCTGCGAAACGGGTTCACCACTGGGACACCCTCCTAAAAGCCCGCGCCATAGAAAACCAGGCCTTTGTGGTAGGCGTGAATCGTGTGGGAGTAGATGGGATAGATATTCCTTATACCGGACATACGGCTATTCTCTCTTATGTAGGGGATGCTTTGGCCTACAGTGAGAATGAAGAAAACCTACTAACAGCTACCCTCCGCCCGGAAGGGATCCAAAAGTACAGGCAGAGTTTTCCTGTATGGAAAGATGCTGACAAGTTTTCTCTACATGATTAGACGACTTATTTCTTATCAAATAGTACACGCTGCCAGAACTGCCAGCTTTGTAAGCCCGTTTTCTGCATCTTTTTGTAGCTTTCAAGAGGAAGAAAACAAGTAACCTTCACAAAGGACTGTTCGTGGACAGCTTTTTCAATTTCGTCTTTCCCCATTTTGTTCAGGGGGGTATATGTTTGTGGTTGGTAGATCCAATCCCAAGGAGTTTCATCAGTTACCCAATAAAAGCCAGCCGGGTAACTTTTAGAGAAGGTGTATAACTTTTTCCCATATTTTTCCAGGTAGGATCCACTTAAAATTAAATGGAAACTGAAGTGGTGCCCCCACAGCGCCAGGGATCTAAATAGAAATATATCTCCCTGCTGAATATGTCTGGGGAAATCTAACACTCTGTAGGAGTAAGTCTGGTAATTCTCTCCCTTGGAGATCTTAGGCCCCTGGGTGAAAATACTTTCCGGTAAATCATACTTTGAGTCCAGCGAATTTATATTCAGTTGAGTATGTAACTCACTGAGCATATCCTCAAGCTTTTGAGAAATCCGCTGTTTGAGAGGCATAAGGGCTTTATCCGTTAGCAGATTCAGTTCTTCTTCATTGAATTCTGTAACGCGTTCCATTTCTATCTGTAGCATCCGTGAATGGGTAAGTGGTTACGTCAGGTAAATTTGATGTATATATTAGTAAATCAAAAATGAAAATGACCTATGGGCCTTACCTTAAAGTCAAAAAATCTGATCCACTTGTCAATTATGGTACCTGATAGGTCAAGGTGTTTTTTTAGTACAAACGAACTATTCAATCTATGAAAAGAAACGGTTGGGTGTTAGTAATCATTTTGCTTCTGGCAGTGGCTTGTGCACCTGTAAGCAAGAAGCAGTTTATTGCCGAGCATGAGCACTTTGTAGCTCAGGTAGCTACAGACTATGAAAACTATGATGAAGATGATTGGGAAGAGAAAAACGAGCGAATGAAAGAGTACTGGGAAGAGGTATACCCTGAGTTTGAAGATGAGATGAGTTTGGAAGAAAAGACAGAACTTACTGCCGATGCAGTGCGCTATTATCTCTACCAATACAGGGACCAGACCTTGCACATGATTGATCAGGCTGATGAGAGACATCTGGAAATCCTTAAGGAGAATATGCAGATCGCTACTGAGGCTGGAGTGGACTTTGTAGATGAGATGCTGCCATATTTTGAAGAAATGTTACCTGAATTTGAGGCGCTTGCCAGAAAACTGGAAAAACAGTTTAACAGCAAGGACTTTCAGCGTCAATTAGAGAAAAGTTTGAATAAGCTTAAGGATAGGATAGAAGAGATGGAGGATATTGAGATCGAGGTAGAGGACTAACCATCTATATGTAAGTTGAATATTGTGAATATAGCCTCCCTTTGCTAAATGGTAAAGGGAGTTTTTGTTTGGTGGAATGAAATTTTATGTAGTGTATAATACTGTTTGATAAATTGGGTTTATAAGTAGAGGACACATCAATAAAGCAGGATGAATAAGTTGATTATTCTCTCTTCCCTCCTTATGCTCTACCCATCTTTGTACGCCACTACCTATACCGTTACAAATAATAATGATGCTGGTGCTGGCTCCCTTAGGCAGGCCATCACTGACGCTAACGGAAACGCTGGAAGTGATAGCATCACCTTCAACATAGCAGGAGTTCCTCCTCATACCATTACGCTGGTAACGGTTTTACCAACGGTTACGGATACCTTATGGATAGATGGTGCTACTCAACCAGATAATGGGTTTGGGGGCACAGATCCTAAAATTGTTATTGATGGACTCCCTGGTAATGGTGCAGGGCTAAGTGTACAAGCTAGGGCCTGCCAGGTATATAGGCTCAGATTTACTGACTGTTTTGATGGGATAGAGTTTACGGGGTCTACTTCTGAAGGCTTCATAGTAGAAGAAAATGTCATAGACAATTATACTGATAAAGGTATTCAGGCATGGTTTACTACGGGAGGGACAATCCGAAGAAATTATCTGGGCGTTTATCCGGGTTCAAGTACTTGTATACCTGGAACGGGCGGGAATGAGGCTATTGCTGTTCAATTTTCCTCTAATGTTCTTGTTACAGAGAATATCATGCCATGCTCAAATGTGAGTGTAAATATTTCTGTTTCAGATGGGAATACCATCACAGCTAACGAGATATACTCGTCAGAAAATGATTGTGATGACTTTAATCTACTGGGTATACAAGTCTTAGGATCTAATAACCAGATTGGAGGAACTGGAGCTGGCGAGGCTAATCTTATCTCTTCCAGGCAAGATGCTATCAGAATTGTAGGGTTCGGGTCCGGTTCTGTCAATAATGAAATCTCAGGTAACATTCTTCAATGTATTTCTGACAATGCGGTTAGTCTGCTGTCCAGTGGAAACAATGATAAGGCTGCCCCTGTCATCACTTATGCTGACGGAGTACTCGTTAGTGGGACCGCTCAGGCAGGAGATATTATAGAAGTTTTTCGCCAACCAGATAATGCTAGCATAGGCTGTGTATTGACTTCCATTCCGCAAGGAGATATCTACTATGGGACAGCTACTGCGGATGGAACAGGAAATTGGGTGCTAGCGGATGTATTTGAAGGGGAAGTTACGGCTACTGCTTATGATCCCATTAATGGGACCTCCCCTTTTACTACTCCTGTGGCTACTGGCTCCGCTTATACTACTTCCGTAGGGAATTGTCTGGGAGCCGTTTTGGATGTTTTTCCTGTACTATTGGAGGTAGATGAACTGAGAAACCAAGAGGTCAAGTTGGTCTGGAGAACTTCCCAAATAGATCAACTGGCAAACATACATTTGCAGAGGAGTAAGGACGGCAGCCTGTGGGAAAGCATTTACACACATAGTATACCCCCGACTAAGGAACTTAAGCCTTCCGCCATCCTATGGGATACCCAACCCCTCAAAGGAGTGAACTATTACCGAATTGCCTACCAAAGAACAGATGGCCTTTCAGGCTATTCTAATGCTGTTTCGGCACAGGTATTAGGAACATTACTGATGGATGTTCTGCTAGTCAATCATCCCTCTAATGAAGCCAAGCTTCAGGCAGTAGGGGGAAGTTTTTCAGAGGGGACTATCATTAAAGTGAGAGACCTAAGTGGGCGAGTCATTTGGGGAATGCGTATTTCTGCCTCGAGTTCTAAGATAGAGCTTCCAGTTCGCGCCGTAGTTACAGGTATGTATGTAGTGGAAGTCGAGACTTCCGAAAGAAGTTTTCTCAAGAAATGGATCAGAAACTGATTTATTCTATTAGGAAAGAATTGCTGCATGATAGAAAACAAAAGAAGCTATAGAACTACCACTTAATACTCATTATTGGCATTTAGAGAGCAAAATAGCTCTTCCAAAAAAATAAGGAGCATTTTTGAGAATAATTGAACCCAGGTAGATGTATTTAAGAATAGGAATATTTTGCCTGCTCTACTCATTTTCTTTCACTTTCGCTACTACTTACACTGTTACTAATACTAATGACACTGGTGCAGGCTCCCTAAGGCAGGCCATGACTGACGCTAATGGAAATGCCGGTAGGGACAGCATTGTGTTTGATATAGCAGGTTTACCTCCTCATACCATTTCTGCTGTTACAGCCCTTCCCAATATTCAAGATACCTTATGGATAGACGGAGCTACTCAACCAGATAATGGCTTTGGAGGAACTGATCCCAAAATCATCATTATTCCACCGCCCCTTCCCTCTACAGCAGCTGGGTTAGTCTTGAGGGCACCTGCAAGTGAAATATGTCGTATTCGGTTTACAGGAAGTTATAATGGAATTCAGATTTTTGGAGGTGACAGTCCTGATTTCCTCGTCGAAGAAAATGTATTCGATGATTTTATCAATAATGCTGTACAGGTGATTGGTGGTACTTCAGGTACTATTCGTACTAACTACATTGGCGTATACCCAGGCTCTACGGCTTGTATTCCAGGTTTTGCAGGAAATGAGGCGATTATGGTTATTAACTCTTCAGGGGTTTCTGTTCTGGATAACACCATAGCCTGTAATAGATTAAGTGTCAGCCTGACGAGGTCTGATAATTGTATAGTCACAGGAAATGAGATTTTCTCCACGGGTAATGATTGTGATGATTTTGAAGCCACAGGGATTACCGTTACAGGAAATGATAATCAGATAGGAGGAACTGCGGCTGGGGAGGCCAATTTGATTTCTGCGAGAAATGATGCCATTATTATCCTTGATGGAGGAGCTGGAGGCATCAGAAACAGGGTGACGGGAAATGAATTTCAGTGTATCTCTAGCAACGGTATCTTTCTGTTTGGAGGAGGGAATAATGGAAAAGCTGCTCCAGTCATCAACTTTGCAGACGGAGTAGTAGTGAGTGGAACTGCCCAGGCAGGAGATGTTATTGAGGTGTTCCGTCAGCCAGATAATACAGGCGTAGGATGTGTGCTTTCTGCTATCCCACAGGGTGATCTGTATTATGGTAGTGCTACTGCTGATGGAGCAGGGAATTGGGTCTTGGCGGATGTTTTTGAAGGAGAAGTGACAGCCACAGCCTATGATGCTACTAATGGTACATCCGCTTTTGCAACTCCTGTTTCTACAGGAGAAGCTTACGCCACTTCAGTGGGGAGTTGTCTTGGGGCTGTACTTGAAGCTAATCCTATTCTCCTACAGTTTGAGGGAATCAAAGATGGGCAAGTAAGCCTATCCATATACGCCTCCCAGGTTGATACACATTCCGAATTCAGGCTTGAAAGAAGGGTAAATTCAGAATCCTGGTTGACCATTCATAGGCAATCTTTTTCCCCATCTCCATCTTCTGCTAATTCTCAGCTAATGAAGGATGAACAACCTCTGATAGGGGTAAACTATTACCGAATAGCTTACCAGGGAGAAAATGGGGAGATAAAGTATTCGAATATCATTTCGGCTCAGATCCATGGTGAGGATATAAGGGGAATTGTTCTCAAGGAAAATCCATCTATGGAACCCACCATTATGCCTTTAGGAGCTTCTTTTCCTGAGAATACTAAGGTCTCAGTTTTTGATCTTAGTGGTAGAAAGGTTTGGGAGAAGCAATGGAGTGATTCTCAATCGGATATTCCCATTCCCTTATTACCCATAGCTGACGGAATCTATCATATCAGACTGTCCACATCAAGCAGTGTATTCACAAAGAAGTGGGTAAAAGGCTAGAGATTTCCAGCTTCTACTGGCATAGAAAAGGCTTATATTGGCAGATTAGCATAAGAGATGAGGCAGTGAAAGAGGTAATCTAGCTGTCAATTTCGTATATAGTGTTTTTCTAGCCATAGTTTATGCGATTCGCCAGAGGCCTTTATATTTTTACTCACATAGCCATTTGGCTTACCATAGTACTCATCCTGAGTCCACTCCCCTTCGGCTTGCTGGAATTTACCGTAGATTCCTTAAGTCCAGGAGAAACCACCTTCTTCTTTATTTATGGAGCTATACTTAACGTAGTTCTATTCTACGTCTATGCCCATAACTCTCTACCGTCATTTTTAAAAAATAGAAAAGCATACGTCTTTCTCTTTACCAATGCGCTTTACTTGGTAGGCTTTACCCTTGGAGAAAGTTTCATTGATTTTCTGTTCTTTCTGGCTGTCCATCCTGAGGAGAAAATGCAGATCCCTTCCTTCTTTCTTAACAATGGTATTTCTAATCTTATTATGTTGATTACGGCTAACCTATACGGCTTTAGTTATGACTGGATTAGACAGCAGAAAATCCGGGGAGAGCTGGAACAGGAAAAGCTGAAAGCTGAACTATCAGCTCTCAAGCATCAGATCCATCCACATTTCCTCTTTAATAGCCTGAATGCCCTTTACGGCATGGCCCTGAAGAGTAATGACGAAGATACAGCAGAAGGGATAGCCAAGCTCAGTCATATGATGAGGTATGTACTCTATGAGTCCTTTGATGATAGAGTCCCACTCCTCAAGGAGCTGGAGTACATACGGAATTACCTGGATCTTCAGAGAATGCGACTTCAGGATAAGGTAGAGATTACCTTTGAGGTGAAAGGAAACCCGGAGGGCGTAGAGATAGGATCCATGATATATATTCCCTTTGTGGAGAATGCCTTTAAGCACGGTATCAGTACTACCTTCTCTTCTTGGGTACATATATCCTGTGAGATTCATGAAAAGCAGATTCTCTTTATGATAGATAACTCCGTTCATAAAAGATCCTTTGAGGTGGAGGAAAAGATGTATGGGGGGATAGGAATCAAAAATGTGAGGAAAAGACTTCAACTCCTGTATAAGGGCGCGTTTGATTTAACCATCAAACAAGACCATTCTTTATACCAGGTAGTAATAGCAATACCTAAAAAACTACAATAACATGAGATGCTTAGTTATTGATGATGAGCCATTAGCCATAGAGATTCTGGCTCGCTTTATAAAGAAAGTTCCCTTTCTGGAACTGGTAGAAACATTTGAGAATGCAGTAGAGGCATCTACCTACTTACAGCATGATAAGGTAGATCTTCTCTTTTTGGACGTGCAAATGCCCGACCTGAATGGACTACAACTACTCCAATCTCTCTCAGAGAAACCATTAGTGATATTCACTTCTGCCTATTCTCAGTATGCTTTAGAGAGCTATTCTCTGGATGCAGTAGACTATCTCTTAAAGCCCATACTATTTGAGCGTTTCTTAAAAGCAGTCAATAAAGCTCAGAAGCTCCATCAACTCCAGGCACCCGGTTCAGAGATTATTGGAGAAGAGGATGACTTTATCTTCATTAAGTCAGACACTCGCTATTTTAAGATTAACTATGCTGATATTCAGTACATAGAAGGGATGAGGGACTATGTAGCTGTCCACACGCCGGGGCAGAAGATTCTCACCCTGATGAGCATGACCAATATGCTGGATAATCTTCCGTCGGGTGATTTCATGCGGGTCCACAAATCTTATATAGTAGGACTTAAGCATATTTCCATGGTTCAGCATAATCGTATCAAAATTGGAGAGAAGGAAATACCTGTGAGCAACACCTACAAGGAAGGCTTAATGAAGTACATTGAGAATAGAGGAACCCATTGATTTGCCCTTCTTAATTATGAGCCTGAAAATAAAAACCTAAAAAGAATGTAAAATTTTCATTTCTTTTGGACATTCTAATAAAATACTTCATATTTGATCACGCTAAATTTTTAGCGCAAATAATATTGATAACTAATTCATGATAGTCGTCTCTCAAATTCTGGGTATTCTAGTGCTCGTCTTTAGAAAGTGAGGGTGGCTATATTTATACAATCTTTTATTGAAGCCATCCTCGATAACGAGGATGGCTTCAAGCTTAATAGGACACTGTATTCGCAACTAGTTCAAGATGAAACAGATCGGGAACATAGTATTCTGGGACCAAAAGTTTATCAATGCTGATCAGGCTTCTGTGTCAGTCTGGACCCAGTCCCTTCAATTTGGGAATAGTGTCTTTGAGGGCATAAGATCCTATGATACCGCCGCAGGACCGCGTTTATTCAAGGTAAGAGAACATTATAAGCGCTTTTTGCATTCCTCTAAAAGCGTAGGACTCAATGTCCCCTACAGCCTTGAGCAGCTAATAGAGATTTCCTATGAGCTTCTACAGAAAAACGGGTTTACGGATGCCTTCGTAAAACCCCTCCTTATTTCAGATCCAGGAACTAACCTGATGGAGAGTGATAAAGCACAGCTATGCATCATGGTGAAAGAATGGATACCTGAGCTGGAACTCAGACCCTCTTCACTGGCCATATCACGAATTCAGAAGCCGGACCCTGCCTCTCAAATCCAGGACGCAAAGATCTGCGGCCAGTATATTCATTCCCTGATGGCTACTACGGAAGCTGGGAAAAGAGGCTTTGATGATGCCATATTACTGGATAACAACGGCTATGTATCTGAGGCTTCTACTGCCAATATCTTTTTTGAGAAGGATGAGGTATTGTATACTCCACCTTGTGGGCATATTCTGCCTGGCATTACCAGACAAACAGTTATTGACCTTGCCAGAGAGCTGGATATCAGTTTGAGTGAGCGATTCATTACACCTGAATTTATGCTGGAAGCAGATTCAGCCTTTTTGACAAGCACTACCTTAGAGGTTTGTCCCATTGATAAAATTGAGAACCAGACACTTCCTCTTCAGTGGGAGGAAAGCGTAGGCTATATGATAGCTGAGAAATATAGAAAATTGACAACTGAACGAGATAACTTTCATTTTACAGTTATCTAAGACTAACAAGAAGAAGGGCGACTACCCATGAGTGAGAACAAATACAGCAAAACTATTACCCAGAGTGATTCGCAGCCAGCCTCACAGGCCATGCTACATGCCATAGGGTTGACGGATGATGATCTGAAGAAGGCGCAGGTAGGGATAGTAAGTACAGGTTATGAAGGCAATCCCTGTAATATGCACCTGAACGGACTGGCCACTCAGGTAAAGAAAGGGGTACATGAGGCAGGCTTACTCGGACTTATTTTTCACACCATAGGAGTAAGTGACGGGATCAGTATGGGGACAGCCGGGATGAGGTATTCACTCCCTTCAAGAGACATAATCGCAGACTCAATAGAAACTGTAGTTCAGGCCCAATGGTACGATGCTGTTATACCTGTTGTGGGCTGTGATAAAAATATGCCAGGCGCCATGATGGCGCTGGGGAGGCTTAACCGGCCAGGCATCTTAGTATATGGTGGAACCATAGCCTCAGGTCGGTACAAGAATCAAAAACTCAACATCGTCTCAGCCTTTGAGGCTTGGGGAGAACACGTAGCTGGCAAAATCTCTAATGAAGACTACAAAGGAGTCATCCACCATGCTTGCCCAGGTGCAGGTGCCTGCGGAGGGATGTATACCGCTAACACCATGGCCACAGCAATAGAAGCTATGGGAATGGCCCTTCCCTTTAACTCCTCTAATCCTGCAGTAAGTTCTGAAAAGAAGGCTGAATGTGCCAAACTTGGAGAGGCTATTAAAAGCCTGCTGAAGAATAATATTTGTCCCAGAGATATCATGACCAAGAAAGCATTTGAGAATGCGCTTACCATGATCATGGCACTAGGAGGATCTACCAATGCCGTTATGCACATGATCGCCATGGCGAAGGCAGCTGAGGTTTCCATAGACCTTAAGGATATCCAAAGAATCAGTGATAAGACGCCTTTCCTGGCTGATATGAAGCCCAGTGGAAAGTATTTGATGGAAGACCTGCATGCCGTAGGTGGTACTCCTGGAGTGATGAAGTATATGTTTCAGGAAGGCTATCTGCATGGAGACTGCCTGACAATAACCGGAAAAACCATAGCTGAAAATCTGGAAGATGTTCCAGATTTGCGAGAAGGACAGGCAGTCTTTAGACCCATTGCTAATCCACTTAAGAAAACAGGCCACTTACAGATTCTCTTTGGTAACCTGGCTGAGGATGGAAGCGTGGCTAAAATTACCGGAAAAGAAGGCTTGCGCTTCGAAGGATCTGCCAGAGTATTTGACAGTGAGGTAGCTGCCAATGAAGCCATAGGAAAAGGTGAAATAAAGGCTGGAGATGTAGTCGTGATCAGATATGAAGGGCCCAAAGGAGGACCGGGAATGCCAGAAATGCTCAAGCCTACTTCCGCCATCATGGGAGCCGGCTTAGGAGATGATGTAGCACTGATTACAGATGGCAGATTCTCCGGAGGAACACATGGTTTTGTAGTAGGCCATATTACCCCTGAAGCCCAGCTGGGAGGAATGATAGGTTTGCTGGAAGATGGAGATAAGATCATCATAGATGCAGCAAATAACCTCATAGAGGTTGAACTGGAAGAAGAAGAAATCCAGAACAGAAGGGATGGATGGATACAGCCAGAACTTAAATTCAAAAAAGGAATTCTATATAAATATGCCAAGACAGTATCCACAGCTTCAGAAGGCTGTGTAACAGATGAGAACCTGAATTAGCAAGGGAAGCAAAGGAAATTTTTATTACTTAACAATCAATCTCATGTCTACGTTCACCAAAACGAGAGAAAACGCGGGGGAAGATTCATCCCAGCATCAGTTGAAAACGGTAAGTGGGGCAGAAGCTGTCATTCTGTCTCTGATAGAAGAAGGCGTGGATACCGTCTTTGGCTATCCAGGTGGTGCCATTATGCCGGTCTATGATGCACTGTATGATTACAGAGATAAGATTAATCATATCCTGGTGAGACATGAGCAAGGAGCTACCCACGCTGCTCAAGGCTACTCCAGGGCTAATAACCGCACAGGTGTATGTATTGCTACCTCCGGACCTGGTGCTACCAACCTGGTTACAGGTATAGCAGATGCGCAGATAGACTCTACACCCATGGTGTGTATCACAGGACAGGTTCCCAGTCATCTACTAGGTACTGATGCCTTCCAGGAGACGGATGTGATTAGTATGACCATGGCCGTTACCAAAGCCAACTTCCAGATCACACGTGCAGAAGAGGTCCCTGAAGTCATGGCTAAGGCCTTCTACATTGCCAATTCTGGTCGTCCCGGTCCGGTAGTAGTAGATATCTGTAAGGATGCAGAGAATGGAACCCTGAAATTTGAGTACAAGCCTTGCAAAAACATTAGAAGTTACATTCCTGTTCCGGAAACAGATCCTAAGATGCTTGATGAGGCGGTTAAGCTCATAAATGAAGCCAAGAAGCCTTTCATTCTGGCTGGACATGGAATTCTGATCTCGGAAGCAGAGCAGGAGTTTCTTGAGTTTGTAGAGAAATCCGGTATACCCGTAGGATGTACCCTACAGGGACTATCCTGCATCCCGACCAATCATCCTCTGTATAAGGGAATGCTCGGGATGCATGGAAACTATGGGCCTAATATCAAGACCAATGAGTGTGATGTCCTTATAGCTGTAGGAATGCGCTTTGATGACAGGGTAACAGGAAATGTAAATAAGTATGCCAAGCAGGCAAAAGTCATCCACATTGAAATAGACAAGGCAGAGATCAATAAAAATGTATACGCCCATGTCCCCCTACTGGGAGATGCAAAGGTGGTACTGGAACAACTTACGCCCAGGCTAGAGAAAAAGACCTACCCAGACTGGTTAGCTGAATTTGAAGTGTGTGAGAAAGAGGAATTTGAGAAAGTCATTAAGACAGACATAAATCCTGAATCAGACATGATTCATATGGGAGAAGTGGTAAACATGATTTCTAAAATGACGGAAGGAAAGGCCATCATCGTGGCAGATGTAGGTCAGCACCAAATGGCAGCAGCACGCTACTATGATTACTTGGAGCATGATAGCTGGATTTCTTCCGGAGGACTGGGGACCATGGGTTTTGCGTTACCAGCCGCATTTGGAGCTAAACTGGCTAAGCCTGAAAGAGAGGTAGTTGCCATTATAGGAGATGGGGCCTTTCAAATGACCCTACAGGAATTGGGCTGTCTTTCTCAGCATGATGTGAGAGTGAAGGTAGTCATCCTAAATAACCATTTTCTGGGGATGGTAAGACAGTGGCAGCAGCTCTTCTTTGACAGAAGATATTCTTTCACAGAATTAACCAACCCTGACTTTGTGAAGATAGCGGAAGGCTTTGGCGTTTCAGGTCAACAGGTAATGGAAAGGAAAGAATTGGAAGATTCTCTCAAGAAGATGCTGGACTTTCAGGGACCTTACCTGCTGGATATTAGGGTAGAGAAAGAAGCTAATATTTTCCCAATGGTTCCTGCTGGAGCCGGTATTTCAGATATTTTATTAGAGCCTGCACAGTAAACAATCATGGAAAAATTATATACCATCTCCATCTTTACGGAGAACGAACCCGGATTACTTCACCGGATAACCACAGTTTTCACCAGAAGACACGTGAACCTAGAAAGCTTTACCGCTTCCCAGACCAAAGTGGAAAGCATTTACCGCTTTACTATAGTGGTAAAAATGTCTTATGAGCGGGTGATCAAGATTGTTAAGCAACTGGATAAGATCATTGGGGTATTTAATGCCTTTCTGCATCAGGAGGAAGATGTGGTCCATCAGGAAGTAGCGCTTTATAAGCTCCCAACTCATACACTGGTTAATGGGAAGATAGAAGAGATCATGCGGGAGAATGGTGGAAGAATTCTCTCTGTAGAGCCAGACTTTCTGGTCATTGAGAAAACGGGTAAGCATAATGAGACTCAGGATTTCCTGGAAAAGCTACAGCCATATGGGGTCCTTGAATTTGCCCGTTCAGGTCTGGTAGCAGTCATGAAAAGGAATTATAGTTTGGAAAAATATATCAGAAAAGATCCTGAAGAGCAGGTAGAAGCAGAAGCTAAAGCCTAAGTAAGGATACTGATTGAAAATTAATCATCTTACAAATTCAACCTAAGCACTCAAAGGAACATGGCAAAAATCAATTTTGGAGGGGTAATCGAAGATGTGGTTACACGAGAAGAATTTCCCCTGGAAAAAGCCCTGGAGGTATTAAAAGACGAAACTATCGCCATCATAGGATATGGAGTACAGGGACCCGGACAGGCGCTTAATATGCGTGATAATGGGTTTAATGTCATTGTGGGCCAAAGACAGCCTTCCAAGTCATATGACAAAGCGGTAAAAGACGGGTGGGTTCCCGGAGAAACCCTGTTTTCCATAGAAGAGGCCCTAGAAAAAGGGACAGTCATCTTCTATTTGCTGTCAGACGCCGGTCAGATTCACCTTTGGCCTACAGTCAAGAAGCACCTGACGCCTGGAAAGACGCTCTATTTCTCACACGGATTTGGGGTGACTTATAAGGACCAAACAGGCATCATACCTCCTGAAGGGGTAGATGTAGTACTGGTGGCTCCTAAAGGTTCTGGAACCAGCTTGAGAAGACTGTTTGTAGCAGGTGAAGGATTAAACTCCAGCTATGCTATCTTCCAGGATGCTACTGGAAATGCTAAAGAAAGAGTGATGGCTATCGGAATCGGAATTGGTTCAGGTTATCTGTTTGAAACTACTTTTGAGAAAGAAGTTTTCAGTGACCTTACCGGAGAAAGAGGAATCCTGATGGGAGCCCTGGCCGGTGTCATGGAAGCCCAGTATGATCTTCTGCGTAAGAAAGGACATTCTCCTTCTGAGGCCTTCAATGAAACCGTTGAGGAACTTACGCAGTCTTTGATCCGTCTGGTAGCAGAAAACGGCATGGACTGGATGTACGCTAACTGCTCTACCACTGCTCAGAGAGGAGCTTTGGATTGGAGACATAAGTTCCGTGATGCTACAGTTCCTGTATTTGAAGAGCTGTATGAAAGTGTAGCTACAGGAAACGAGGCCAGAATTACCATAGAGGCTAACCAAAGAGCTGACTATAGAGAAAAACTGGAAGAAGAACTGTCTGAGATCCATAATTCTGAGATGTGGCAGGCTGGTGCAGCAGTGAGAAAACTGCGTCCTTCCAAGTAATGTTACCCTATATTTTGATACACATTATTTCCCCAACTTCGGGGAAGTAATGTGTTCCTATTCTCTCTTTGACTGGAGAGAGTAACCTAATCATGGCGGGACCTGATCTTATGACTTCTACTAAAACCAAAATGTTACCCCCTTCACTCATAGTGAAGGCCAGACAGCGCTTATCAGAGGTAGCTGAATCTACTCCTTTGATGTATAATCATAACCTGTCAAACAAGTTTGGTTGCCATGTATGGCTGAAAAGGGAAGACTTACAGGTGGTAAGGTCATATAAAATCAGAGGCGCATTTAATCGCATGAGCTCTCTGAGTCAGGAAGAGCGACAAAAGGGAGTCATCTGCTCCAGTGCAGGAAACCATGCACAAGGAGTAGCCCTCAGCTGCTATGAACTAGGCATACACGGTAAAATCTTTATGCCCATCACCACCCCTCGTCAGAAGGTGGATAAGGTCAAAATGTTTGGGCAGGACAAAGTAGAAGTTTTCCTAGTAGGGGATACCTATGATGACTCCTATGACGCCGCCATGCAAGAGCTGGAAAGGAGTGGGAGCATATTCATTCATCCCTTTGATGATGAGGCTATCATAGCAGGGCAGGGGACCGTAGGCATGGAAATCCTCAGAGATGCCAAGCAAACCATGGATTTCATCTTCCTGGGTATAGGCGGAGGAGGACTAGCCGCAGGGGTAGGAAGCTATATCAAGCAACTAAGTCCAGAGACCAAGATCATAGGGGTAGAGCCAGCCGGAGCCCCTTCCATGAAAATTTCTCTTGAAAAGGGAGAAGTAGTAACCCTGGATGAGATAGACAAGTTTGTGGATGGAGCTGCTGTACGTAAAGTAGGTAGCCTGACCTTTTCTATTTGTCAGGAGGTGATAGATGACATAATTCTCGTGCCGGAAGGTAAAGCCTGTAGTACCATTCTCCAGTTATACAATGAGGAAGCCATTGTAGTGGAGCCAGCCGGAGCCTTAAGCATAGCCTGCCTGGAGTTCTACAGGGAGCAGATCAAAGGAAAGCATGTGGTCTGCATAGTAAGCGGAAGTAATAATGATATTACCCGTACGGAAGAAATCAAGGAAAGGTCTCTGCTGTATGAAGGCCTGAAGCACTACTTCATCGTAAACTTCCCACAGAGAGCAGGGGCCCTAAGAGAGTTTCTTACGAATGTCCTGGGACCGAATGATGACATTACCCGCTTTGAGTATATCAAGAAGAACAACAGGGAGAATGCACCTGCCTTAATTGGGATAGAATTGCAGGATAAGGAGGACTATGAGGGACTCATCCAGAGAATGGATAAGTTTACTGTCCAATACCAGATCGTGAATGACGATCCTACCTTATTTAATCTATTTGTTTGATCGGAAAACGGGAGCCGCTTCAGTTGAACCACCCAGAGGTTTCATATTGAAATCTTCTCCTATGGTGTGTATGCTACCACCCGTCTTTTCGGCTATTTCTTTATAATGAGGGTGGATCTTCTCCTGATCAGTATCACAGAGAATGATATGCACCGGTCTATTGATCTTCACCAATAGTTCCATATCTCTCACTTCACTTTTATTATCAGCTATGAGAATGATGTCCTGGTACTGATTGAGGTGGTTAATTCCAGTGAGAACTGCCTCAAGGTCATTCTCTTCAGCATCTCCTCCATCTCCTTTTTTCATCACAAAGGCCATGGTTTTGATGATGTATTCAAGATCATGGGAAGGGGTCTTGTAGATTCCACCTGTTTTACCAGGCTTCTTCTGCCAGTTCTTTCTGTTATTCCCATCATTGAATAAGACCAGGTGCTTAATGCTGGAATTATTATCCTTCAATTGTTGTTTGTGCCACAGCAGCATTTGAAGACCGTACTTATACATACTGCCAGTCCAGTCCATGACTACCAACATATCATTCCATTGTTGATTTCTTTCCATGACTTTAAAGACAGTAGAGTCTTTTATTCTCGCATATCCATTCAGTACAGATCTCATGTCCTTGGATGACTTGATCCTGTCCAGGGTACGTACCTTTCTGGGTCTGTATTTGATGACAAATCCGTGAAAGTATTCTTTAGCCTGATCTTCAGACTCACAGCTGGTTTGTAAGTACATATTCCATCTGATAGTAGGATCATCCTTCAAACTGGGATCCAACTTAAACAGGGCTTCCATCCTGTCATTTAGCAGACTTGAGTAGTCCGTGCGCCACTTGGCGGTATCCACAGGATACATGGTGAAAACGAGATCTATTTCCAGCGCTTTAACATAGGGGGAGCGTTTAATCCAGGCGGATTCTCCCTCTTCTGCCACTTCAGAGCGGGCATAATTCATTTCGAGTTTTACATGTGGTGTAAATTGCTCTACTTTGTAATCGGGAACTTCTATTCGCTGAAAGAAAATATTTTTGATCTTGACTATGTCGTCAGCCAATATTTCAGTTGAGAAAAACCCGAAAATCATGATGATACTTGCCAGATACTTCATGACGCAGAAATTTAGATCAAGGATGAACGTACAACTTGTTTGATAGTCAGAGGGTTGATTTGTGCATGCGCTATATTATGAGCTAGTGTATAAGTAAGTTAAAAATACCTCCAGTAAGAATCAACTCTTCACAAACTGGAAATTTGACCGTTGGGGTAGCATTTTAGATCTCTTTGTGCTTAAATCTTACATACAATTGAAAATACAACCTAAATATCTCCCAAAGCAGGCCGTATGACTATATCTTCTACTACGGTTCTTTCTGATAATTGATACGTATCCCAAACCACTTTTCCTATATCTTCTACCGGGATGAATCTTTCATCTGGAAGATCTGTTCCGTCCCAGGAAGCAGTTCTCACAGCACCTGGCAGAACACTTACCACCCTAATATTATACGGTTTTAACTCCTCTCTTAGCATTTTTGAAAAGCCTAAAAGTGCAAATTTTGAAATACAATAGGACCCACCGTTAGGATAGGCCTTTAAGCTTGCTACACTGCAGATGTTAAAAACCATTCCAGCTTTTCTTTCTATCATGGGAGGAAGCAGTATTTTGGACAGGTAATATGCACTGTCAATGTTTGTTCTCATTTGCGCTTCATAGATTTCATCCTCTTCCTGATGAATGAGACCCGGCAGAAACACGCCTCCATTGTTCACTAATACATCCAAAGTGCCAAATTCCTTTAAAACAGTTTGTCCCAATAATTTTACCTCCTTCTTATCTGACAGATCACAAGTGAAGGTATGTATGTTTGGCATTTCAGCTTTGGCAGCAGTTAGTCCTTCCTGCCCCCTGGCACAAATGATGGCCTCAAAATCATGCTGATAAAAAATCCGGGCTATAGCCAGTCCTATCCCTTTGGAGGCACCTGTTACAAGAATCTTTTTGGACATATATGATTGTTAGTGTTAGAATTGATCGCCTAAGATACACGCTTTCCAACTACCAACTTTGAGAGAAGCGTAATTTTAGTATTATTGCTGAGCATTTGCATATTCTCATCCATTATACTAAGGCTTGAAAACCCTACTGTCTCATTTTGGAAGGTACCTCTTGATGCTGGGCGACATGTTTAAAACCATGGAGAAGCCCAGAGTATATTATCAGCTGTGGTTGACGGAAATCACAGCTATGGTGGGAGGGAGTCTTACCATAGTAGTAATTATTTCTACTTTCATTGGGGCTGTAATGTGCCTTCAGACTGCCTATCAGCTGGATAGTGATCTCTTTCCAGACTCAGTTATAGGTTCTGTGGTATCTGCTTCTACCCTCCTGGAACTTTCCCCTACGGTGATGACGCTGGTACTAGCCGGAAGGATAGGGTCTCAGATCTCCTCACAGCTAGGGAACATGCGGGTTACAGAACAAATAGATGCCATAGAAGTGATGGGTATCAACTCGGTAGCCTACCTGATCTTCCCAAAAGTGATTGCAGGAATTTTTGCTTTACCTATGCTGGTAACCGTCTCAGCTTTTCTCGCTCATGCAGGAGGAATGATGGCGGGAGAAGTATCAGGAGAGGTAACAGCCATAGAATTTGCCCTGGGAATGCGTCAGTATTATGATCCCTTTCAGGTGACGGTGATGTATGTAAAGGCCTTCATCTTC
>JBCDBC010000002.1:0-20676 GCA_039184535.1 Bacteroidota bacterium
CTTGAGGGTTCCGTCAGTATTGATCTGATAAACTTCAACAGCATTCTCTCCTTTCAGACCAGCGAAAAGGAAATCATTATCACCAATCTTATCTGTGATGAGGCCCCTTACGGTATTCTTCCCTCCAGAGACTACATAATTCGTCAGAAACTGCATGCTCCCATCATCCTCAATCTTGAAGAGGTCAATCTTATTGCCATCTCCGGCAGTATACAGGTAGTTCTGATTTCCTATCTGATAGGCTGTGCAGCTTACGGTATTATAGGAGGTTTCAACTGTACTGACGGGGACAATCTTATATGTAGCTTGTCCGCAAACGCCTAGAGGTAAGATCAGTGAAATGCTTAGAAATATGTAGGAGAATAGCTTTGGCATGATAAGGTTGTTTATAGAATGGATTCAGCTGCCCCATTCGCAATAAGATGGTCTTGTTCTATGGTGCCGCCACTGATCCCTATGGCTCCGATAATTACCCCTTGTTTATCCTTTATCGGAACCCCTCCCGGAAAAGTAATGAGCCCGTCGTTAGAATGCTCGATTTGGTATATAGCTCCTCCAGGTTGGGTGATTTTTCCTAGCTCTCCTGTGGGACTGTTGAATAACCTGGCCGTTTTAGCTTTTTTTATGGCTACATCTATGCTGCCAAGATAAGATCCATCCATGCGCAAAAATGCCTTTAAATTGGCCCCTGCATCTACTATGGCTATGTTAACAAGTATTTGCTGAGATTGAGCCAGTTCCAGGGCTTTATGCAATATACTAGTAGCTTGATCTTCCGTAAGATCTCCTGACAATTGAAACTGATACCTGCTTTGAGCCGCAGACTGAAATAAGCATGTCAAAGACAGCAAAAGGAGTAGGATAGGTTTATTCTGTTTCATAAACTCTTTTGTATTCAAGACTTAGGTAACGTCTTGTTCAAAACTAAGCTTTGAGAAAAGCAAAACTCTTAAACTATATTAAATAATCCCTGGACCCAGTCTTAGGACTTTTCTAGGAACGTCTCTTGCGAATGACACTTAGAAATTCTTGCGTTATTCCCAGGTAGCTAGCAATGAGTTTATTCGTAACCATTCCTGCGATTTCTGGATAAGTAGTAATAAAATGGTGATAGCGCGCTTCAGCATTCATGGTGTGATTGTGTACCAAGCGCCTTTGCCAGGCAGCAACAGCTTTTTGAGACATGATTCTGAACAACCGTTCTACCTTGGGATTCTTCTGGTAGAGTTGCTCTTTGTCATTTCTGGATATGAGTAGTAAGGTGCTGTCTTTTATAGCTTGAATATAAAGATCGGAAGGAGTTTGATTGGCAAAGCTGTCGATTTCCATAACCCACCAATCACTAGCCGCAAAGTAGAGTATTTTCTCATCCCCTTTTTCATCAATGATAAAGACTTTGAAGCAGCCTTCGACCACATAACCTTCCATGCTACAAATTTCTCCCTTCCTTAATAGGTACTCTCCCCTAGCTACTTTTTCCACCCTGAAGGACTGGGTAATGGTTTCCAATTCTCCAGGTGTCAAGTCAACATTTCTTAGGAAGTGATTATTCAATAACTCATGGTGCATATAAAAATCTGATTATCATGTTCTCTATGAGAATAGAAGATTGCATTGAATATACTTTAGGTTAAAATATCCTTAACTACATGACCGTGAACATCTGTCAGGCGATATCTCCGGCCCTGATGTTTGAAGGTGAGTCTTTCATGATCTACCCCCATAAGATGGAGAAGAGTGGCATGAAAATCATGTACATGAACTGGATTTTGGGTGATGTTATAACTGAATTCATCCGTTTCTCCATAGGTAATACCTGCTTTTACACCTGCGCCTGCCATCCACATAGCGAAACATCTGGGATGGTGGTCCCTTCCATAATTGGTGGGGGTAAGCTTTCCCTGAGAGTATACGGTTCTACCAAATTCTCCACCCCAAATGACGAGGGTGTCTTCCAGCATACCTCTTTGCTTAAGGTCTTTGAGCAAAGCAGCAGTGGGTTGATCGGTCATTTTACATTGATTCCTGATTCCTCCGGGCAGACCTATGTGTTGATCCCAGCCTCTCTGGTATAACTGGACAAACTTTACTCCTTTTTCTAACAGCCTTCTGGCCAATAGGCAGTTTGCAGCATATGAGCCGGGATCCTTACTGGCTTCTCCGTACATATCAAAGATGTATTCAGGTTCATCTGATAAGTCAGTTACCTCCGGGACAGAGGTTTGCATTCTAAAAGCCATCTCGTACTGTGCTATTCTGGCAGTAATCTCAGGGTCTCCATAGCTGTCATATTGGATTTCATTCATCTTTTTTAAGTATGACAGCATTCTGGCCCTGTCCTGTCCGTCATAATTCTCCGGATTATTTAAGAATAGAACAGGGTCTTTTCCGGATCGGAATTGAACCCCCTGATGTTCTGTGGGAAGAAATCCATTTCCCCATAGTCTTGCATATAGGGGTTGACCTCCTCCATACTTAGAGACCAGCGTGATAAAGGTAGGAAGGTTATCATTATCAGAACCTAATCCATAGCTTACCCAGGCGCCTATAGAGGGCCTGCCTGCTAGTTGATGACCAGTTTGGAAAAAGGTGATGGCTGGATCATGGTTAATTTGTTCTGTATACATTGACTTGATGATACAGATATCATCCACTATACCTGCGGTATGTGGCATTAACTCACTTACCCAGGCTCCACTTTTCCCATATTGCTGAAATTCATAGAAGGAAGGGGCTATGGGTAGGGAAGACTGTGAAGCACTCATACCGGTGAGCCTTTGCCCCTTTCTAACAGATCCGGGTAAATCAGTCCCAAAGAGTTTTTTTAGTCCGGGTTTGTAATCAAAGGTTTCGAATTGTGAGGGTCCTCCACTTTGAAAAAGATACACTACTCTTTTCGCTTTTGGCGTGAAATGGGGAAGTCCAGGTAAGCCTCCTTTTCTTACACGCCCTAGGTTTTGAGGAGCCGCAGATGTTTGTGCGTTCAGTAGATTCCCTAAGGCTAATGCTCCGAGTCCCAGAGAAGTTTTAGTCAGGAACTGACGTCTGTTAATGTGAGATGCTAGTTTGTGAAAGTCTTGGTCCATAATGGCTAATGAAGAAGGGTTATCTTTTGGTTATACTTGCGTCAGCATTCATAATAGCACTAGCTACTACTGCATAAGAAGCTACTAGTTCTTGTTCTAGTGAATTGTCTACTGGATATTCTCCAGCTGAAAGCCAGCCTTTCATCTTTTCCTTATTCTTAAGAAAGTTTTGGTATTCTGTTCTTTGAAGCTCTTTTAGTAAGCTGAGTTCTTCTTGTAGGGGAGACCTGCCAGTAAGCTTTTGGAAAGTAGAACTGATACTTTTCTCCTTATCTGATGAAATGGCCATTTGGGCTCCCATCACCTTAGCCACTTCCAGGAAGGTAGGGTCATTGAGGAGGACTAAAGCCTGAAGAGGAGTATTGGTCTTTTGCCTTCGTACGGAACAGATACTCCTTTCAGGTTGATCAAAGGTAGCCAGGGTAGGATTAGGAACTGTCCTACGCCAAATCGTATACATACTCCTCCTGTACAAGTTTGTACCATGATCCTGCTCGTAGGGATCAAAGTTCAAGGCCCATAACCCTTCAGGCTGGTAAGGCTTTACGCTTTCTCCTCCTAAGTCAGGGATTAACAGCCCACTTGCAGCCAGGGCATTATCCCGCATCATTTCACTGCTGAGTCGGGCACTAGGTCCTCTGGCCAATAATCTGTTTTCAGGATCCTTCTCCCTAACTTCTTCTGAGGTAAATGAACTTTGTCTGTAAGTGGCCGACATCACAATAAGTTTTTGTAATGCCTTCACATCCCAACCAGACTCCACAAATTGTATGGCTAGCCAGTCCAGTAACTTAGGATGAGTGGGTAACTCTCCCTGATTCCCGAAATCTTCAGTCGTATTAACCAAACCTTTTCCAAAGTAATTTTGCCAATATCTATTAACCGCTACCCTGGCTGTTAAAGGGTTATCTGAATGTGTGAGCCATTTGGCAAGGCCTAATCTGTTTTTAGGAAAGGAATCAGGCATTTTCATGACGCTAGTCGGGGTGTTGGGAGAAACAGGCTCTCCATAATCATCATAGACTCCTCTGTTAAGTACAAAGGACTTCCTGGGCGTGTCCATTTCCTTGAGGACCATCACCTCCTTGACATATTCCATACTATCCACTAGAGCTGTACGTAGGTCGTGGAGATGCTTTTTCTCAGCTTGGTAGGCAGCAGAGACATTATGTAGGTAATGTGCTTGTAGCAAATGCTCCTGATCAGGAGATAAGTCAGAAGATGGAACAGAAGTTAGTTCTTCCCATCCATTGGGATTTGCAATGGTAAGTACTTCTACTGAAGATAACTCTCGGTCATATACCAGGATTTCATCTACTAATGCATCCTTCAAGCCCTTACCTCTCCATCTGGCTCCTATTTGAAGATTAGGTTCTACAGCACCATTGTATATAATGTCAGTAAGCTTATGGAATACGATATCCTTATATAGGTTATCTATGGTTACCTCTGTCTTTGCCTCTTGTCCGTTGATAAATATCTTACTCCCTTTAGTGCTGCTAGAACCGTCATAAGTTACCATCAGATGTACCCACTTTCCTTTAGGGATTTCTGCTATGGTAGTTTCAATGAGGGCATTGTCAGGGTAAACATGGGCCATCATCCATTCTAGTTTGTTTTCTCTGAGGAAAAGATGGAACCCCCTGTAAGCATGTAACCTACTTCCTTTATTCTTGTGGAAAATGACTCCATCTGTTGTCTCTTCCGGAATGTTTACCCACAGCCCTATGCTAAAAGAATGATTCCGCTTAAAGACGCCAATTCCTTGCAGATCCAGCCATGCATCTCCATTTAACTGGAGTCCTTTACCGCGGAAACCTTTGACTAAGTGTGGAATTTCTTTTTCAGAGAACTCTCTATCCATCTTAGCCTTTTGGTTAGCATTTTGACCATTTCTCAGGGAAGAGTTCTCTAGACTGTAGGAAGCTATCAGGTTTTGTTTAGGAGCTTCTGAGGATATCTGTTGGTAAGCGTTCTGCTGAATCCAGTTTTGGATAGCGTCAGTTTCTTCATGAGAAATAGAGGCTAGCTCATTCTCAGCATTCTTCACCTGCTCAGATAATTGATGAAGTAATTTTTGTTGACTAGGTGAGGGAAGTAATAGAGTAGGGGAGGGGGTAGTATTATCCCAGGATATCTGTCCCGTTTCATTGATGTTATTGAAGAAACTGAAAAGTTCGTAATACTCTTTTTGGGAAATAGGATCATATTTATGGTCGTGGCACCTGGCGCAGGCTAGCGTTAAGCCCATCAACCCCTCTCCCAGAACGGCTACCCTGTCAGATACATACTCTACCCGAAACTCCTCATCTACAATTCCGCCCTCCATATTCTGGGGGTGCAAGCGATTAAACCCCGTGGCGAGGATCTGTTCCTTACTTGCATTAGGTAATAGGTCTCCTGCTAATTGCCAGGTTATAAACTCATCATATGGCATATTCTTATTAAACTTCTCAATTACCCAATCTCGCCAGGGACTCATATCCCTATATCTGTCAACCTGATAACCGTAGGTGTCTGCATATCTGGCTAAGTCCATCCAGTCTGTTGCCATTTTTTCTCCATAGTGGGGAGAAGCCAGCAACCTGTCCACCTGCTTTTCATAAGCCCCCTCAGATCTATCTGCTATGAATGCCTCTAAATCACCTTGGGAAGGGGGAAGACCAGTTAAGTCAAGGCTTAGTCTCCTTAGGAGAATTGTTTTTTCTGCCTGGGGGGACATTTCCATCTCATACTGAGTTAATTCTTCCTGGATAAAATGGTCTATTGGGTTCTCCACTCTATCAGGTTGGGAGGCTTTAGGCAGTTTTGGTTCATTAGGAGGAATAAATGCCCAGTGAGGTTTATACTCAGCTCCTTGTCGAATCCATTTAATGAGTACTGCCTTTTCATGAGCAGTTAAGGATACGTTAAACTCAGGAGGAGGCATCTGAATGTCTGGATTATCAGTCAACATTCTTCTAACTGCCTCTGATTGTCCCGGTTTTTTAGGGACAATAGCCATTTTGCCAACAGACTCAGTTAATTCCTGGAAGGCAGCTTCAGAAACATCCAGTCTGAGTCCGGCTGCTCTTTTCTCTTTATCTGGCCCATGACAAGCAAAGCACTTATCAGATAAGATCGGCTTTACGTGCAGGTTAAAGTCAATTTGGTCCGGTAACTCACGGTATGCTACTTCTACCTCTGGGGGAAGATCTGGCCCACAAGAAATCATAAGCAGTATACAGACGACTGGGAGAAGATAAGAAAGCCAAGTCTGACTAAGATTCCAGCGAATCATGACATGGGTATTGGGTTGAAAAATTAGGTTACCCAATAAGATAAGAAGGAATGTTTAGAGCGGTTCATAGGAAAGGCTAGAAAAAAAGTAAACAAGTCAGAAAAGAAGCCTAAAAAGGAAGGTCAAGGAGGGGGTGAATTTATATGAAGACCGAAATAGGATGGATGAGGTAAATAGGAAAGATTCCTGGATCAAAAGCAGTTTCACCCTACACTATGTCAAGTAGTTTTCTCCCAAAAATAACTAAACAAAAACTAGACATATGCAATTTTCGCATTGTATGGACCATGAACAAAACGTAAATTAAATATTGACTTTGATAGAGTTAGGACGATTCAACCACGATTTTACCTTATTATGGCTACTATTCGCACTAGACAATTAGGACTGGGAATACTCCTCTCTTTGATTTCCTGGTCTGGTTCACTCGCAAAAGATATATATGATTTTGCTGAGGGAATTTCTCCTGTCGACCTCATGTCTCAAGTAGAGAATATCAGGTACGAGTATCCTGATAGTGCATTAAGTATGTTGGATAAAGCTTTTGCTTCCTATCTAGCTAATGGAGATACACTGAGTGCTATTAATACCCTTTTTGTACATACTAATATCAATGGCAATCAGGCCAATTATAAGGATGCCTATGATATGCTTTGGAAAGGATTGTCCTTAGCAGATTTGGCAGGCTTAGACCTTAAAAAATCCAGATTGTATACAGAAATTGGGCGGTATTACAGTTTCTACAAGAAGAGAGAGAAGGCGCTGGAGTACTTTCAGATTTCCCTAGATATAAACAGACAACTCCTTGAAAAGGGTGAGATAAATGAAGCAGAGCTAGTAGATAATTATTATGCATTTTGTTCCACCTATAGAGAACTAGACGACTTTCCTCTGGCCTAGAAATACATTGATAGTTTTTTCCTCTTTTATGATAGCCAACATAGCCCAATTGCGGAACCCTTTTTGAAATTCGAAGCGGCCTGTATAGCAAGTGATGAAGGAGAGTATGCAAAGGCACTGGAGACTTTTGAAGAGCAGCACGATTGGTTTGTGCGTAATGAGCCAAGTTACTTAGTCCTGTATTATACCTATATGGGGGATGCCTATTTTGGGTTAAATAGGTTCCGGCAAAGTGAAAAGTGTTTCAAGAAAGCCCTGTCTATTTCCGAAAGATATCATATGCACATAGACTTTTCTCCCATAGTTCATGAAAAATTATCCAAGCTGTACTTGCAGGAAGGAGACTATTTAAATGCATACAGGAGCCTCAAAAAGGTAAAAGACCTAGATGCTGAAATCTTTGACAGTAGGAGCCAAAAAAATAGGTCCTTGTTGGAAATACAGGATGCCTTTAGAATGGAACAAAAAGCGCAGCAGGAGTTGATCCAACAACAGAAGCTCGAAAGACTGGAACACGAGAGAGATGTTTGGTTTCTTCAAAGGGTAATTACAGTCGGAGGACTTGGGTTTACCATCCTACTGGGGTTCTTGTACTTTAGTTATATAAGAGCAAGACATAAATCTGAAAGGGCATTGTTGAAAAGGGAGAAAGAAATGGAGCTCCAAAAAGCTAATGAAATTCTAGAAGTTAAGAACAAAGAATTGGCAGCTTCCGCCCTGAGATTGATAGAAAAGGATGAGAGTTTAAATCATCTCAAAAATAAGATAAGGGAGGCTGATGGGAAATTAGATGCCAGGGAACTGAAAAAAATAGTAAGATCTATTTCTGTTAGCAATGATCAGAACTGGAAAGAATTTCGTACCCGCTTTGTGTCTGTGAACAAAGATTTTTATGATAAAATGCAAAGCAGATTTCCTATACTTTCTCAGCGCGACCTAAAACTATGTGCACTCATAAAACTCAACTTTTCCTGTAAGGAGATGGCTAAATTATTAGGAATATCGGTGGAGAGCGCCCATACATCACGATATAGGCTAAGAAAGAAACTGAACCTCACCAGGGATGTCAACCTAACTGAATTTATAGCTAGCCAGTAAGGATTCTACTTGACTTGTAAAGTATAGAATGTCATTTGCATCCTCTGTCGAGGTAATGTCTAGTGGCATTCTTTTCTTCAGCCATGGATAAAGGCTATTATAAAAATGCGATTTTGAACACGCTAATTTTGCAAGTCAAATATAAATTGAATGGATCCGAAAAATCTTAAGGCTTTTCAGTATGCCTTTATTGTGTCACTTGGGGGATTTATTTTTGGATTAGATGCAGCCATCATATCAGGAACAGTAAGGTTCATCACTTCAGAATTCCAACTATCAGATTTACAGATTGGTGCTGTGGTAAGTGCACCTGGTTTTGGGGTATTATTTGCCTTAATGGGAGCGGGTTACTTGAGTGACCGCTTTGGAAGGAAAAAGACCCTACAACTAATTGCTGCTTTGTATCTGATCTCAGCAGTTTCCTCTTCACTAGCGCCCAGTTTTTTCGGCCTGGTAGCAGCCAGGTTCATAGGCGGATTGGCCTTTACCTCCCTTTCTCTTTCTTCCATGTACATAGGTGAGATCTCACCTCCAAAGATGCGGGGGAAATTTGTAGCCATGAATCAGATTAATATCGTCATAGGATTGTCTATGGCCTACTTCCTAAATTATTTAATCTTACAGGCTTCAGGCTTGGACTCTGACTGGGTTTCTACTTTAGGACTTGACATACATACTTGGCGGTGGATGTTAGGAGCTGAGATAGTTCCAGCCATCGTTTGGTTTCTGCTCCTTTTCACCATTCCTGAAAGCCCAAGGTGGCTTATGCTAAGAGGAGAAACCAAGTTAGCTGAGAGCATCCTTCATACCATCCAAACGCCTGAGCAGGTAAGCTCACAGCTATCAGAGGTAAGAGAAAGTATACAGAAGGATCAACAAAAGGTATCCACCTTTGAACAAATTAGACAGTTGTTCGATCCTGCCATGCGTACGGCATTTATTATTGGCTTAGTCGTGGCACTTGTCCAACCAATTACAGGGATAAATGCCATTATGTTTTACGCACCTACTGTATTTGAGCAGGTTGGGATAGGGACAGACGCCGCCTTTATGCAAGCTGTATATGTAGGACTGAGCAGTATTCTATTTACGATGCTGGCCCTTTTGCTCATTGATAAGATTGGTAGAAGGCCCTTAACCCTATGGGGCCTACTTTGGGTAGTGATTAGTTTGGGGGTTTGTTCTTTTGGCTTTTCTAAAGCCAAGTATCAACTAACACCTGAAGCAATCCTTCAACTTACTGATATAGCAGAGGTAGAAAGATTAGAGGAAATTGTGGGCATAAGTTACCCCAATGATGTTGCCTATAAAGAAGCTCTCATAGAAGTTCTTGGGCCCCTGCAAGCCAAGGAATACGAGAGCCAATTAATCCAGGTGGGAGGACACATGAATTCTACCCTTATTCTCTTGGGGATAATCAGTTTCATAGGGGCTTTTCACTTTTCGATAGGTCCTATCATGTGGGTGATATTTTCGGAAATATTTCCTACCAGGATCAGAGGAATAGCTATTCCATTTTTTGCCCTGGTAACAAGTGTCATTAGTTATTTGATCCAGCAGTTTTTCCCCTGGCAACTATCTTTCATGGGGGCAAGTGAGATCTTTTTGTTCTACGCAGGGCTTTCGGGATTAGGACTCATTGTATTGATACGCTACTTACCTGAGACTAAAAATAAGAGTTTAGAAGAAATTGAGGTTGCCCTCAGTAATCCCATCAAAGCCAAGGCTGGAGCCTACTAGACTTAAACTGAACAAGCCGCTAAAACAGTGTTGAGGGGCGTGAATTATCATCTTAATCCACGAACTTAAAAATATCGAAAGACCGTCTTTTATACAGAAATGACGGTATTCTAACCCTAAAAAAGGACTTATGAGTCAAATGCTATTATCTACATTTAAAAGATGGGTGTTTCTTCTGGCCCTGTTCTTACCTACCCTTACCTTCGGGCAAATCAAGATTAGTGGGAAGGTAACAAATGCTAAGGCAGGAGAGCCCATCTCAGGTGCTACAGTACGTGTACTTGGTGGTACTACCGGCGCTTTTACTAATAATGAAGGAGATTTTTCCTTAGAAGTACCTAGTAAAGAATCTGTCATCCAGGTTTCTTACTTCGGGTTTTCTCCACAAGAAATTACCGTAGGAGATAAAGTAAGCTTTAGCTTTTCTCTCCAAGAAGACTTTGCTTCCTTAGATGAAGTAGTGGTAGTAGGATATGGTTCTAAAAAGAAAGTAGATATTACTGGGGCTATAGCGTCTATTTCTGATAAAGACTTTAAAGCACAACCCTTGACCAGAGTGTCTGATGCCTTGCAGGGAAGAGCGGCTGGAGTCCAGGTCAATAGTACAGATGGAAACCCAGGTAATAATGCAAGAATTCGAGTTAGAGGGACTAATTCTATAACAGGTCCTGGAGGACCCTTAGTAGTGGTAGACGGAGTCATTTGGGATGTGGGAGCTGGACTAGGCTCTATTAATCCTGCAGATATTCAGTCCCTACAGGTACTAAAAGACGCTTCAGCTACTGCTTTATATGGATCTCGTGGTGCCAATGGAGTTATTTTGGTTACTACCAAAACAGGAGGTAGTGCCCAACCCAGGGTGAGCTTTGATGCTTTCTGGGGCCTACAATATTTACCTAATAAAATTGATGTAGTCGACGGCGGTACCTATGCCAGACTCGTCAATGAGCAATTGGCAGTAGGTGGAGGTGCGCCCGTTTTTGGAGATGATAGAATTGCAGAGTTGGATGCCTCAGGAGGAACAGATTGGCAAGATGAAATTTATAGAGAAGGAACTGACGCCTTACAGCAGAACTATGCTGTGTCTTTCTCTGGAAGAACAGGTAAACTAGGGTACTACATCTCTGCTAACTATGTGGATCAGGAAGGGATTCTTATCAACAACTTCTATGATAGGCTTGCCCTGAGAAGTAACCTTTCTCTCCAGGTTAATGAGAAGTTTGATGTAGGACTTAACCTAAGTTTAACGAGAGAACAAGCCTTTAATGGTTTTATTAGTAACCTCTTGTTTGCCCCCAATGCATCAGCCCTCATTTTTGATCCTACCTCTCCCATTTTTGAGGATAACGGAACACCAGTCAGGTTTTCAAACTTCGGTTCTATTGGCGTTTCTCCTGTAGCTGCAGCCCTGGGAAGGGAAGATGATAGGAACACCTATACCCAAATGGCTACCTTCTTCCTAAACTATGAATTGGTGAAGGGATTAACCTACTCCTTGACGGCAGGATTACGAAGCCAAAACTATACGGGAACTAATTATGTAGCCGTATACGCAACTAATCAGAATAATGATGTAGTAGACATTTTTAATAATGACCGAGTACAACTTCAGCATACGCATATGTTGCAGTACCAAGCTTCCTTTGGGGAAGTACATGATCTTTCTGTCAAAGCGGTATTTGAGGAGCAAAGTGTTTCCAGCTTCGGTTCTTCCTCAAATGGAACTGGGCTCTTGATCACAGATGTTAAAGTAGATAATATCGGATTTTCTAACTCTCAGTTTATTAACTCCTTCCAGTCAGAGGAAGCCCTTAGGTCTTATATGGGGAGAGTGGAATATGATTTTGCAGATAAATATTTATTGACGGGAACCGTAAGGGTAGATGGCTCATCTAAATTTGCTGAAGGGAATAAATATAGTGTGTTTCCTTCTGTAGCCTTAGCATGGAGAGTTTCTCAAGAAGACTTCTTGGCAAATTCTCCCCTACTTAGCAACCTCAAACTGAGAGCCAGCTATGGACAGATTGGAAATCAGGCCATTAGTCCTTATTCCACCTTTGGGCTGTTGCGCTTTGGTTTACCCTTCAATGCCGTCGTAGATAATAGCTCTGCTATTCTCGGGATCGCTCCCGGTAGGTTCTCTAATCCAGACCTACAATGGGAAACCACTACTCAGTTAGATGCTGGATTTGATATTGGCTTCTGGGATGGAAGGTTGAGTCTAAGTGTGGATTACTATGAAAAAAATACAACAGATCTTCTTCTTTTTGTCAGTATTCCTAGCTACACAGGTCAATCCAGCGAGCTAAGAAATGTAGGAGAATTAGAGAACAAAGGTTTTGAGATAGACCTAAGTGCAGTACTGGCTAGTTCTGAAGACTTTTTCTGGGAAGCCAGCCTAAACTTAGCTAGAAACAGAACCAAAGTACTAGACCTTGGAGATGTAGATAACCTATTCATAGGTGGAGCCTTTGCTGGATCAGGCAGTATCCTTTCCCGGGTGGATGTAGGGGGAGAATTAGGAAACTTTCTGGGATATGTGAATGATGGTGTTTGGCAATCAAGTGAAGAAAGCCAGGCAGCTACTTATGGCTTACAGCCAGGAGACACAAAATATAGGGATCTCAATTATGATGGGGTGATTAACGGAGATGATGTAACCATCATCGGAAACGGCAACCCTGACCTTACCTGGGGCTTCAACAATACCTTCAACTACAAAAACTTTGAGTTAAACATATTCATCCAGTCCATTATGGGACACGATATCTTTAATATTCAAAGAGCCATTATGCTGGGGGCAAGTGGAGATGTGAAAACGCCTACCCATGGAGATATTAATGATAGATGGACCCCTACAAATCAGGATACTGATATCCCCGCATTTTCATCTACTAATTTCCAGGTTCCTGAGGATTCTCGATTTGTGGAAGACGGAAGCTTCATCAGGTTGAGAAATATTCGGCTTAGCTATACCATTAACCCCTCTGATTTAGGATTTGATTTCCTGGAGGGAGTAACGGTGTATGCAAGTGGACAAAATTTGATCACACTGACAGATTATAAGGGATATGATCCCGAAGTATCAGGTGCAGGAGATTCAAATGTAAATCTCAGTGTGGATAACGGAACTTACCCTAACCCCAGAGTAGTTACCCTTGGACTAAATCTGACATTTTAATTCGTGTTAATGATCATATGTTATGAAATTCATGTCAATTAAAATATTTTCAATACTCACTATATTTCTTCTTATCGCCAGTTGTGCAGATTTAGAGGAAACACCAGATGGACTGTTGACACCAGAATCATTCTACAATAACAATAATGATTTGAAGGCAGGTGTTGTAGCCGCATATAGGCCATTTATGGAATTTTGGCTAAATGCTCAGGGGGGAATGCCTACCCTGGCAGGAGATGATGTAACTTCCCGGGAGGGTAGTAACAAAGAACCATTTAGAGGATTTGACAGATTTACGGCTAATCCCTCCTATGAATGGTTAAAACAACATAATTGGGATCCTCTGTTTAGGGTGGTTTTCCATGCTAATGCGGTGATTAACAACTTTGAAAAGGTGGAAGAAAGCTTTGCCAGGGATGCAATTGCTTCAGAGGCATACTTCTTACGCGCTTGGGCATATTTCCGCCTAGTAAGAACCTTTGGCCCGGTTCCCATAGTTACAGATGATGCTACCGGAGATGAACCTCGTAATAGTGTAGAGGAAGTTTATAACCTGATTATTGCTGATCTAAGATTTGCCGAGGACAAACTTCCTGGGACTTGGTTTGATGAACCGGGAAGGGTAAATAAATGGGCAGCAAAGTTGATGTTAGCCAAAGTGTATCTCACTTCAGCAGGATGGCCATTGAAACGCACTGAGAGCTATGCCTTGGCGGCGGAAAAAGCAAGAGAAGTATTGGATAATGCACCTAATGGCTTATTGACTAATTACTCTGAACTTTGGCTAGAGTCAAATGATAATAATTCTGAAAGTGTACTGGCAGTTCAGGCTTGTGCTACCTGTGGAGATTGGGGGCTATCAAATAGGTTACCTTACTCTATAGGGGCAGAAGCAGAAGAGGGAGGATGGGATGACTATTACTCAGAGATTAAGTTCTTTGAAGAATTTCCTGAAGGACCCCGTAAAGAGGCTACTTTCCAAACCGTTTTCAGTGGAGGTATTCCCTGGCAGCAAACCTCTCAGGGACATCCCTATTACCTGAAAACCAGAGGCTTTCAGGTGCAAACTATCAACAGTTTGAATGTATATGTGCTAAGATATGCTGATGCTCACCTTATTTATGCTGAGGCAGCTAATAAAGCTGAAGGCAGCCCGAGTGCTCAGGCATATGAGTCCATTAACACCATTAAGAGAAGGGCTGCGGGGGTATCTCTCGGCACCCCTAACCCAGATGTTGACCTAGATTCAGGTTTGTCCGGAGATGAATTTCATAGAGCTGTACTGGAAGAAAGAGCTTGGGAATTTGCAGGTGAATGGGAACGCTGGTGGGATCTGGTCAGAAACCAGATAGTAGCAGAAGCAACTGCCAAAAGGGATTTTCCTAATGAACTCCCACTGAATCCATCTGTAGATGTGAACTCAGAGGCCTCATTTGAGCCCTATTATTACGCCCCTATCCCACTGAATGAAATGTTACTAAGAAAGGATTGGGAGCAGAATCCTTGTTGTAGGTAAAAGTTATCTATCGGGTATTAGAAGGCCTCATCCCTAATTTTTTAGGGATGGGGCATTTGTCCTAAAAAATGATGTTTATGAAATGGCTATTACTACTCCTTTTACTATTCAGTTTGTTGTCTTGTGGTGTAGGAGAACAAGGACAATCTACCACCTCATTTACACAGAAAAGTTCTTCTGAAACAAGAATCTATTTTAATAATCTGATAGAAGAATCTGCTGACTTTAACTACTACAAATACCCCTATTTATACCTTGGTGGGGGAGTAGCAACAGGAGATATTAATAATGATGGATTAGCTGATATCTACTTTACCGGGAATATGGTAGAGAATTCCCTTTACCTAAACCAGGGAGACTGGCGCTTTATGGACGTGAGTAAAGAGGCCGGTGTATCAGGGGACAGTAGATGGTACACTGGGGTGAGCTTGATAGACATAAACCACGATGGGTGGCTGGATATCTACGTTTGTGTATCAGGTAGCGGCTTTAATAGGAAAAATCAACTATTTATAAATCAAGGAATTACCCAAGAAAGAGCTGGTGTTGAGATTCCCTCCTTCACGGAAGAAGCTGAAAAATGGGGGATCGCAGACAGAAGCCCTTCCATACAATCCGTCTTTTTTGATTATGATAAAGATGGAGACTTAGACCTTTATGTGGGTAACTATCCTATTGCTCCATTTGGTAGCTCAGACAAGTACTATTTGGATAAGATGGAAAACCTTGCCTTTCAAGACAGTGATCACCTTTATGAAAATATGGGAGATGGATACTATCAGGAGGTGTCCACTGATGCTGGAGTAGCTAACTATGGACTTACGCTAGGGCTTAGTGTGGCAGATCTTAACTCAGATGGGTGGGAAGATATTTATGTGTCAAATGATTTTAGTACGCCTGATCGTATGTTCATGAATCAGGGTGATGGAACATTTTCTGAATCCTTGAAACAATCGACTAGACAAACTTCTCTCTTCGGCATGGGGACTGATGCTGCAGACTATAATAATGATGGACTGGTAGATATTGTTCAGGTGGATATGACCCCAAAGGATAATCGCCGAAATAAGGAGAATATGGCGAGTATGAATCCATCTATTTTCTGGAATATGGTCAATAGCGGATTCCACTATCAGTATATGTACAACAGCCTTCAATTAAATAGGGGAAGAGATAAAAATGGTACACAACAATTTAGCAACGTTAGCAGCCTGGCAGGCATATCAGCTACAGATTGGAGTTGGGGACCTCTTTTTGCGGATTTAGATAATGACGGCTGGAAGGACTTTGTGATAACCAATGGGATATAAAGGGATGTGAATAATAGGGACTTTGTGAATTCTATGTTGGTCAAGATCAACTTTACACGATCTCTAGACAATATTAATTACGAGGAAATTCCTTCTGAGAAAATTGAGAACTATGCATTCCAGAATAATGGGGATCTTACTTTCACGGATGTAAGTAAAAAATGGGGCCTAAATCTGAAAGGATTCTCTCACGGAATAGCATATGCTGACCTGGACAATGATGGCGACCTAGACCTGGTTACCAATAACATGGATATGGAAGCTGGCCTTTTCCAAAACCAGACCAGAGGCAGTCATTTTCTTCGCATCAAGTTAAACGGTCCATCAGGAAATCCCACGGGTATAGGTACACAAGTAGCGTTGAAAGATGGAAGTAGTAGCCAATTTCAGTCTCTAAGCCTGACCAGAGGCTTCCAATCTTCCGTAGAACCCCTCCTCCATTTTGGATTGGGGGATAAAGAGAGCATTGAAGAAGTGAACATTCGTTGGCCTGATGGGAAAGAGCAGATGTTAGCTAATATAGCTGTGGACCAAGTTCTTACTGTTTCTTATTCAGACGCCTTACCCGCTAAAGAATCACAGGAACTAGTAAGCGAAAAGACCCAATTCAAAGAGAGGGCCATAGATGTTTCTCCTACCTACAAACATAAAGAAAGTGCCTATAACGATTATAACTTGGAGCCTCTTTTACCTTATCAATATTCCCGTCTGGGACCAACCTTATCCACTGGAGATGTAAACGGAGATGGACTAGAGGATTTCTTTGTAGGGAATGCCTACAATGAGCCAGCCAGCCTATTTATCCAAAATGCTGAAGGTACATTTGATAAACTTCCAGGGCCTTGGGAAGAGGATGGAAAGTATGAGGATATAGGTTCACTCTTATTTGATGCTGACGGAGATAATGACCTGGATCTCTATGTGGTAAGTGGAGGAGGAGAATTTGTAGGTAGCCAGGAATATCTTCGTGACCGCTTATATATAAACCTTGGTGAAGGACTGTTTGAGAAATCCACCGCTTCCATACCTTCATTCTACACTGCAGGGAGTTGTGTAAAGGCAGGAGATTTTGATGGAGATGGTGACCAGGATCTATTTGTTGGAGGAAGACTAGTCCCAGGGAAATATCCTTTACCTGCTAGTAGTCATATCCTCAGAAATGAGGGTGGAGTAGATCAGGAATTACGTTTTACAGAAGTATCCAATGATGTTCTACCAGCTTTGGCAGATATAGGCATGGTGACAGATGCCCTCTGGTCTGATTTTAATAAGGATGGTAGGTTGGATCTCATTATTGCCGGTGAGTGGATGCCTATTCATTTTTACAGAAATGATGGAGAGAAATTTATAGATCAAACTTCCACACTTGGATTGGATTCGCAAGTAGGTTGGTGGCAAAGCCTGGCAGAAGGAGACTTTGATGGAGATGGCGATATGGACTATATAGCAGGAAATCTTGGAACCAATCTAAAATACAAGGCAAGTTCTGAAGCGCCTTTTAGTGTGTATTCCGGGGATTTTGACGGCAATGGAAAAACAGACATTGTCCTCGGATATGAGCAAGATGGAGAACAGTTTCCCTTAAGAGGGCGACAGTGTTCATCCGAGCAAATTCCGGCTATAGAATTGAAATTTCGAGATTATGAATCCTTTGCTGAAGCTACTCTAATTGAGGTTTATGGAGAGACTAACCTGGGAAATGCCTTACAGTACCACGCCACTCAATTTGCTACCTCTTTGATAATGAATAGGGGAGATTCCTTATGGAGTTATTCTCCCTTACCTAATTTGGCTCAAGTTTCTTCTGTCAACGCTATAGAGGTACAAGACTGGAACCAGGATGGGAATTTGGATTTAGTGATAGCTGGAAACCTGTACTGGACAGAGATAGAAACACCTAGAAATGATGCTTCTTTGGGGCTATTATTGATGGGAGATGGGGCAGGTGTTTTCCAACCTATGCCTAATGAGGAAAGTGGCCTTTTTCTTCATGGAGATGTAAAAGATTTGAAAACGCTTAGACTGGGGATGGATGAAACCTCTCAGGTCCTGATCAGTGCAAGGAATAATTATAGCCTACAGGTATTTGATTATCACGGATATGCAGAAGAATAGTCGTTTTACCTTCTACTTCCTTCTTTTTGGCTACCTACTTACTTTAGGCCTAATGTCTTGTGCCAGTAAGCAAGAATCACAAAAAGAAAGCCTCAGTCATGAGGAAGAAATTGATATAAGGTTTACCGATATCACTCAAGAGGCAGGGATTTCATTTAAGCATGAATCAGGGGCTTATGGAGAGTTTTTTATGCCAGAAATTATGGGAGGAGGGGCCTCCTTTATTGACTATGATGGAGATGGTTTTGAAGATGTACTACTCACAGGTGGGGGTAAATGGGCAAAGAGCAAAGTGCAAGTCGTACCTTCCTTAAGGCTGTTTAAGAATATTGGAAATACTCAATTCAAGGAGACAACAGCAGAAGCCGGTTTGGATGTAGTAAACGCCTACAGTTTTGGATGCATTTCTGGAGACATAGATAATGATGGAGACCAGGATCTCTACCTAACCACCCTCACAAAAAATTTCTTGTTGGAAAATAGGGAAGGAATATTCACAGATATCAGTAAAGCTGCAGGAGTACAAGGCAAGGCCGTATGGAGTACAGCCTCTATTTTCTGGGATGCAGATAATGATGGATTTCTGGACCTGTACGTGGGAAACTACTTAGTGTGGAACCAGGATATGGACAGAAATATCTGGTGTTCTCTGGATGGAATCCACGATAATTATTGCCATCCCAATCTGTATGAAGGTGAGCAAGGAGTCTTCTACCATAATAATGGCGATGGAACTTTCTCAGACATGACTCGGGAAGCTGGTTTTCTAGGGCCTAATGGGATTTCTCCTATTAAAACCCTTGGCTTAACCATTATAGATGTAGAACAGGACGGTTGGTTGGACTTAGTTGTCGCGAATGACATGCAACCTGACTTACTCTTTCACAATAAAGGAGATGGAACCTTTGAGGAGGTGGGTACTTCAGCCGGGATCGCCTATAATCAGGATGGAAAACCTCGTGCGGGTATGGGCCTTGTCGCTGGCGACATGGATAACAGTGGATTTGAGAGCATAGCAGTAGGGAACTTTTCACGACAGCCCATTAGTGTTTATAAAGCCCTACCTAATGGCATCTTTATAGATAATGCTTATGCTTCTCGTATAGGAAAACCAAGCTTTCTAACCTTAACATTTGGGCTAAGCCTATTTGATGCTGACTTGGATGGAGACCAGGACTTACTGGCAGCCAATGGACATGTTTTTACTGACATTCAGAAAAAAGCACCAGACATCTCTTTTAAGCAACCTCCTCACTTATTTATGAATGAGGGAGAGGGGACCTTTGAAGATCAAGCTAAGAAAGTAGGAGGTGTGTTATCAGATTCCTTGGTAGCCAGGGCTTCTGCAGTAGGAGATATTGACCATGATGGCGATCTGGATATGCTGTTAAGTGAGAATGATGGGCCTGTACATTTACTGAGAAATGACACAGAACATGGCTATCACTACCTGAGAATAAAACTGGAAGGAAAAACGGTTAATCGTGATGCTGTAGGAGCGGTAGCGAAAGTTTATTGCAAGGGAAGCCAGCAAATGCAGCGTGTAGTCTCTGCTGAAGGCTATCTATCCCAATCAGAAAGGATACTCACCTTCGGGCTGGGGAATAATTCACAGGTAGATTCTGTACGTATCTTTTGGCCGGGAGGCAGTTCTGACACTTATGGGCCACTAACAGCAGATGCTAGCTACTTTCTTCAGGAGGGTGCTGCCAACATGACTATTATGCAGGAGCCATGAAGAGAACCTTAGTATCCCGGCAACAGAGATGGGCTTACGTCCTATTTGGCTTATTCACTTGCTTATTGGTGAATAGCCTTCTCTTGTTTTTGATGGATATGAATTTGCTTGCGGCGGCCTATAGAGGTACTCTTCTGTTTCACCTTTTTACAGGGACTCTTTTCATTCTTCCTTTAGGCGTTTTCCTGGCCATGCATATATGGACAATGCCACATAAGGAAAATCTTCTCGCCCTAAGCTTAGGAATAGGCACCTTTCTCTTCTTGCTAGGAATCTTTATCAGTGGATGGCTACTCTATGATGAAGATTTTGCAGATCAAAAGTCCTTCATTCTGGCAGCTCATATTATTTGTGTAGTGGGTAGCTTGGGATGTGCTATTCTTCATATAGCTAAAAGAAGAAAAAGGGTATACCACTTTTTTGTTCCCCCTACGAGAAAAGCTATCGCTCGTTCTCCTCACTGGAAAATTGTATATAGGTGGGCTCTAATGTTGTCATCCTTTGTTTTCCTGCTCTTCGTATTAGCATTTTACCCCCTGGAGCGGACAGGACCGGAATTGGCAGATAACCCTATTAAGCCAGGGGAGGTGAAAATTTTGGGGGAGAATTTCTTCCATCCTACTACCTTAGATGGCTCTCAAAGCTGTGGGGAAACAGGCTGTCATCCTGATATCCATAAGCAGTGGAGTGAGTCTGTTCACAAATTCTCTTC
>JBCDBC010000003.1:0-19288 GCA_039184535.1 Bacteroidota bacterium
GAAATTCTGTTAATCCTATACTCTGCTGCCTTGCACCCCACTCTTAACCACTACCTTAGAAAGTGAGCCTTTTAGGTTACACTTTTGATTAAAGCCACTTTAGTTTTATGTCGTAAACGTTTTCGCAGAGAAAAAATTTACTTCCTCTAAAGCTGTTGTTGATACATTTCCTACCAGCAATATATTCTACAGGAAGGACATAAAGTTGTTACAAACCTTAATACTATTCGCTGTAATTGGTTCTCATAAGCCAGCTGAAATGCTGTGCATTGAGACATGCTGTGCCTAACAAACATAATTTTCCTGATAGTTGGAGAGACGATGAGTACACAAGAGATTGACCTTTTCAAGGAGTACAAAAAGGCCGTTAGCCACGAGTGGCTGGAAACTAACGGCTTGGGTGGCTACGCTAGTAGCACCATTCTGGGAACACTTACCAGAAGATACCATGGATTGTTGGTAGCTTCCATGAACCCTCCGGTTGAAAGATGGGTAATGGTATCTAAGGTAGACGAGGTAGTGTGGCAACATGGCCAGAGATTTGACCTTAGTACCAATAATTATGGAGATTCTATCCATCCACATGGATATAAACACCTGGTCAAATTCAGGAAGGACGTCTTCCCTGAATTCTTCTATGAGATCGGGGATATACTCATCAAAAAGACTATTTTTTGTCCTCACGAGGAAAACTCAACCGGGATCATTTATGAAGTGCTCAAAGCTCCCGATAAATTTACCCTGGAATTAGCCCCTTTCATGACACCCCGTGATTTTCATGGAATGGCCAGTGCCAACCCTCACCAAAATACTTCAGTTAATTTCCACGACGGGCTTTTATACTATAAAGCCTATCATGAGGCTCCCAACGTATTCATTTCTGCTCCGGGAACCATCTATAAGCATGATCCAGACTGGTACTTCCACTTTGAATATCAACAAGAACAGGAAAGAGGACAGGGTTCCAGAGAAGACCTATTCACCCCAGGTAAGCTATATATAGACCTGGAAGAGGGGAGTACATTTGGAATGCTTCTCTCCACAGAAAATCCCCAAGGGAAGGATGTTTTCCAAATGCTGGCTAAAGAAGAAGCTAGAAGAAAAGGCCTTCTTAAAAATGTGCCGCCCCACCGTAACTTAAAGAGACTTGCACTGGCAGGAGATCAGTTTATCGTGAAGAGAGGGGATAACCTCAAGAGTATTATTGCGGGTTATCACTGGTTTTCAGACTGGGGAAGAGACACTATGATTGCCCTTCCTGGCTTATGTCTGTATACAGGAAGACTGGATGATGCCAGAAAGATACTTAGCGCTTTTGCTGAAAGGGTAGACCAGGGAATGATTCCTAACAGGTTTCCTGATGATGGTAACAGCCCTGAATATAATAAAGTGGATGCCAGTCTGTGGTTTTTTGTAGCGGCATACAGATATTATCAGCATACAGGTGATAGCGACTTTATCTGCGAGCAGCTCTTGCCTGCCTTAAGTCAGGTAATTTTTCACTATGAAAACGGTACTAGATATAACATAAAAGTGACTGATGATGGTATGGTTGAGGCTGGGTCACCCGGTGTTCAGCTTACCTGGATGGATGCCAAAGCTGGAGATTGGGTGGTAACACCCAGAGAGGGAAAGGCCGTAGAGATCAATGCACTTTGGTATAACGCCCTTAAAATCTTTGCCAGATTCAAGAATCTTTGTGGTGCTTCAGAACTGGCCGCAGTATACAACAGAAAGGCAGAAAGGGTTAGAAGGAGATTTGTGGACATCTTCTGGAATCAGGAATTAGGCTGTCTGTATGATGTGGTAAAGGAAGATGGAGTAGATCCTTCTGTAAGACCTAATCAGCTATTTGCACTCGGGCTCCCACATCCCCTTCTGGATAAGGTGATGGCTGCCAGAATGATGAAAACAGTCAGAGACCACTTATATACACCTGTTGGGCTGAGGAGCCTTTCTCCCCAAGACCCAGCTTATAAACCCCATTACAGAGGGGATAGATACCAAAGGGATGGTGCTTACCACCAGGGAGTAGTATGGAGTTGGTTATTAGGACTGTACATAGATGCACTTTGGTATGTGGACGGAAGCAGGGCTATTAAAGAAATGGAAGAAGTGGTAGATAATATGCTTACTCACTTTGATGAAGCCGGCGTGGGAACTATTTCTGAAATCTTCGAAGCTGAAGCCCCCTTTTCCCCTAAAGGATGTATAGCCCAAGCATGGAGCGTAGCTGAATTAATCAGGGTCTGGATGCAGTACAAGCTATTTCAGGCAGGAAAGGAGATAACAGATTTTCCCCATAAGGGGAGCCCTAAAGTGATAAAAGAATCAAACAAGCTTATCCCCGCCCTATAAGGGGATATTTTTTCCTACTTCTGTATTTCCCGTTTGTCAGTATCTGGCGGCGGGATCTTTTTTTACCTATTTCTATGGATGAAGGAAGTAGGCTAAGTCCCTATTAGATTGTATTACTAACAAATAAGATAATAAGTAAATAGGTGTAGTTTCATAGTAGGTTGCTAAGGAGCCTTGTTGTATCCCAACAAGGCTTTTTTTAATTCCTTGCTATCTTATTTCTTCTGGACCTGATAAGCTCCCAGGTAAAGTCTAGCTGGCTATCCCGCTCATTCAGGATATCTTCTATCTTGTCAGGAACAATGAAATCTGGTATGAGGGTCTTTTCTATCAGGTTATCATGAGGAGTAAGGATTCTGATTGTAGCCATGATGCCGGAGACATGCGTATTAGGAAGCCTGAAACCTACTGTATGCCCAAAGGTACCATGAGAAGTGCCCCCACTGGCCTCTCCTATAGAAGTAGCTAAGTTATGATGGGCAATGGCCTGGTGAACTAGAGATGAGTTTGAGAGTGAGAGTCCGTTTACCAGCAGGTAAGTGTCCCCGGGGAATACATACTTCTTGTGTGGAGCTATTTCTTCCCAGTAAATGGTATCCTGCTGCCCTATATCATTCTTCCAGCCGTATACCAGTTCTTTATCAATGGCTTTTTTAAACAAGCTGGTAGACATTGATGGCCAGAAAATATTTCGTTTGATTTTCTGTTTTAGCAGTTTGCTGCTTTTTACTACTGTGTAGTCTATGTACTTGTAGGGTGAGGAAGATAGGTAAGATAACAGCTCCGTACCACGGTTAATAAAGCCTCCTTTGTTATCTCTCAAGTCAATGATAAGAGACTTGGTTCTCTGGTCAGAAAAAGTTTTAAAAGCTTTTTTGAGCTCCTTATTGAATCGTCCTCTTCTGGCTTCAGAAAAGGAAGGGATGTATAAGTAGCCTACACTATTCTCAGGAAAAATTTCCCAGTACAAGGGATCTTCTTTAGAATTAGCTTTTCTTTTTTTTCGAGGTAGTATTTTACGTTTGATGGCACTGTATTCTACCCTTACCGTATCCTTTTCTCCCTTCGAAGAGGTATATCTGATAAGATTTTCTCCTTCAATAGGGAAATACATGGGAAGCAGGTACTTAAAGGATTCCTCCATTAACCTGATGCGTGTGGAGTGAGATTCTCCATCGGTATATGCCTCTTTAAGCAGGGTCTCTATGATTTGTTCTATCAGGAACCCATTGATGGTTAATAGCTCACTACCTGACGGAATAGTCCCAGAAGGCTCTTCTATGAGATAGGTCTTGCCATTCAGATACCTGATGGCAAAGGGTAGATAGTATCCATCCTTATTGGCGGCATATAGATTTATCCATATCCTGGAGTGGACATCTTTTAGGCGGGTCACAAGCGGATTGGCCAGTTGGTAAAAGGCGATGGCCGTCATAGGCCTAACTAACTGGGAGCGGGTTCTGAGGTAAAGGCCTTCTAGTTCTTCTTTAGAGGTGAAAGCTTCCGGGTCAGCATGTGTACTGAGAATCAGCTGATAGAGGCTATCAAGATCCTGTTTTAACAAATTTGGGGCAATCAGTTCCTGAGAAGAAAGTTGGGTATAGCCTTTGCTTGGGAAAAAGAGAATACTTATCCCCATAAGCAAACTAAGCCAAACACATATTGCTTTATGACCCGTACGGTTTTTCATAAAGTAAGGAAGATAAGCTAAATTATGTATATAACATAGCAATTGTCTCCCACCCTATGCTTGAAACCGTGAATTAACGTTTTCTTATAAACCAATGCGAACTTACCCATGAAAATACCATGTAGGAAGAATAATAGAATGCCTAAAAAAATTCATGTTTCTGATGTGCTTTTTGGTATTTTTGAAAAGTATTCGCAATTAGAAGGATTTTATAAAATTATTGCTAACACAAATAATGTCTGATAAACTTTCTTTCCTTAGCAATGCCACGCCGGAATATATAGATAGTCTATACCAGCAGTATAAAACTGACCCAAGTCAGGTAGAACCGGAGTGGAAGAGATTTTTTGAAGGGTTTGATTTTGCACAATCCTTATATGGAGAATCTTCTGAATCCGCTGCTCAGTATTCTGCTGGATCTGCAGGAAGTAATTCCAAGGAGATCAACGTTTTAAATCTCATCAATGGATACAGAACCAGAGGACATCTTTTCACCAAAACCAATCCTGTTAGAGATAGGCGAAAATATACTCCTACCTTAGATTTAGACGTTTTCGGCCTGGCTGAAGCTGACCTAGAAGAGACTTTTCAGGCTGGGATAGATATAGGCTTGGGTCCAGCCAAGCTAAAGGATATAGTAGCTAAGCTTCAGGAAACATATTGTCAAACTATTGGGGCAGAGTATAACTATATCCGTAAGCCGGAAATCGTTCAGTGGCTTAGGGGTAAAATGGAAGATAGCCGCAATACTCCTCAGTTTCCCATAGAGAAAAAGAAACACATCCTGAGAAAACTGATGGAGGCGGTAAACTTCGAGAAGTTTTTAGGGAAGAAGTTCGTGGGGCAGAAGAGGTTTTCCCTAGAGGGAGCAGAAACCCTTATCCCTGCACTGGATGCGGTGATAGAGAAAGGGGCAGACCTGGGACTGGAAGAGTTTGTGATAGGGATGGCACATAGAGGAAGGTTGAATGTACTGGCTAACACCATGAAGAAGGAGTATGATGAAATCTTCTCTGAGTTTGAAGGGAAAGAGCATGCAGAATCTGTCTTCCAGGGAGATGTAAAGTATCACCTGGGATTCTCAAGTGATATAGAAACCAGCTCAGGAAGAAAGGTTCACTTAAGTCTGATGCCGAATCCTTCTCATTTGGAAGCGGTAGATCCAGTGGTTCAAGGGGCTGCCAGAGCTAAAATTGATAGAAAGTACGGAGAAGACTTTAATAGACTGGCTCCTATCTTAATACATGGGGATGCTGCCATAGCGGGACAGGGTGTAGTGTATGAGGTGATCCAGATGTCCCTACTGGAGGGGTATAAAACTGGTGGAACCATCCACATCGTCATCAATAACCAGGTAGGCTTTACGACCAATTATGCAGATGCCAGGTCTAGCACGTATTGTACGGATGTAGCTAAGATCACCCAATCTCCCGTTTTTCACGTAAATGGAGATGATGTAGAAGCCCTGGTTTTTGCCATAGAAATGGCGATGGAATTTCGTCAGACTTTCAACAAAGATGTATTCATAGACCTCTTATGCTATAGAAAGCACGGGCATAATGAAGCAGATGAACCTAGCTTCACACAACCGTTGCTGTATAAAATTATCAAGAAGCATCCTGATCCAGCGGCCATATATCTGGAGAAACTGCTTGCTTCCGGTGATGTAGAGGCTACTATGGCTAAGGCCATAGAGAAGGAGCAAAAAGCCAATCTGCAGGATGAGCTGGAACAAGCCAGTCAGACTGATACTCTAAAGTATGCCCCTTACCTAAAAGGGACCTGGGACGGGATCAGAAGAGTTCAAAATGAAGATTATGAGCTTCCCTCTCCTGATACTAGCGTAAAGAAAAAACAGTTTGTAGATACCTTAAAGAAGCTCCATGATATTCCTGAAGACTTTAAGGCACATAAAAAAATAGTTAAGCTGTTCAATGATAGGATGAGATTCCTGGAGGAAGACAGACTGGACTGGGCACTTGGTGAGCTTGCTGCCTATGGCATGTTGCTTCAGGAAGGATTTCCTATTAGACTGAGTGGTCAGGATTCTAAGAGAGGGACATTCTCTCATAGACATGCAGTGATTTTCAGTGAAGATGCTGAGAAGGGCTATGTCCCACTGAACCACTTGAAAGATGGACAGGAACAGTTCACAGTGTTGAATTCTCCTTTGTCTGAGTATGGAGTGCTGGGATTTGAGTATGGGTACTCCATCACCAATCCTAACAACTTAGTTATTTGGGAGGCACAGTTTGGAGACTTTGCCAATGGTGCCCAAATAGTCATGGACCAGTACATTTCCAGTGCTGAAACCAAGTGGCAAAGGATGAGTGGATTGATACAGCTTCTTCCTCATGGCTATGAAGGTCAGGGGCCAGAGCACTCTTCAGCCAGAATAGAAAGATATCTGGAGCTTTGTGCCAGAAAGAATATGCAGGTAGTTAATTGTACTACCCCTGCTAACTTCTTCCACGTGATAAGAAGACAGGTCCACAGAGAATTTAGAATTCCTTTGATTATCTTCACTCCTAAGAAGCTCCTGAGGTATCCTAAGGCAGTAAGTAAGGTGGAAGAGTTTACCAATGGTAGATTCCGCGAATTAATTACTGATCCCGTAGTGCAGCCTAAGGATACACGTAGGGTCCTTCTCTGTTCCGGTAAGATTTACTATGATCTTCTGGAGTATCAGGAGAAAAATGAAGTGAAGGATGTAGCCATTGTCAGAATGGAGCAACTATATCCTCTTCCTGTAACTCAGCTAAGAGAAATGATAGCTTCTCTACCAAAAGACGCTGAATACATGTGGGTCCAGGAAGAGCCTAGAAATATGGGGCCGTGGAACTATATACTCAGGGTAGTGGACGAAGTGAACCTAAAAGTGGTTTGTAGAAAGCCTAGTCCAAGTCCTGCAACCGGCTATTATAAGCAGCATGCTGATATGCAGAATTCCATAGTTGAGGAGGCTTTTTCTTTTATAGAAGAAAAGGAACTGGTAAAAAAGTAAGATATATCTTTAAGAGAAGGCAGAACTCAGCAGTTTTTGTTTGATTTCTGCTTTTTTGACTTCTTTTCTGTAGCTCCATATATTAATTTAGCTGTATATGATGTAACAGAAAGTAATTAGGATCTGATTTCTTAACCCTAATCTCTGAAACATTTTATGGGTTCATACGTTTTTAGAAGTCCTTCCTAATCAGTGAGATAAAGAAATATGACATCGTTGGAAGAATTGTATTTGTTAGCCCAGGTTCTGAAAAAATCCCCTGATTCTCTCTCAAAGCTTAGACGTACTTTTTCTTCAGCTAAAGAAGCGTTTAGGAAAATCCATTTCCCCGAACCTAACGAGAAAACCTATTTCGAGAGTTATGTTCCTTCTGCAGAACTTTTAGAGATTGCTAGAAGCAGATGGAGTATGTTGGAGGAATTGGTGGTAGCTGATAAGCCTTACAAGAAAAAGGCTGAGATTCTTCAAAATATTCGTATTCTCAGCACCATTCATAAGGAACTTACCCGGGTAAATCAGTGGAAAGAGCAGATGAGCCCCACCCGTGTCCTAACTTCTAAGAGGCAGTATCTTGCTACTGGATCCTAATTAGGTCTCTCTACTTTTAAGGGTTTTAGGCTTACAATCGAGTTTCATTCGTGGGGTAAAAAATATTTACCTAGACGGAAGAAATTCTATTTTCCTTATATATTGTACTTGCTTTGTGAGTATATTTATACTCTACCTTACGTCAATAAGCAGTACATGAAGGTACTATACGCAATCCAAGGGACAGGAAATGGCCACTTATCCAGAGCCAGAGACCTGATTCCTATTATGCAGCAGCATTGTGAGCTGGATATCCTTGTAAGCGGAACCCAATCGCAGGTAAAGCTTCCTTATCCCATAAAATATCAATACAGAGGCCTTTCTTTTATTCATAACTCCCGAGGCGGTATACACTATCTGAAAACAGCCTGGGAAGGATTTGTGGAAAGCCGAATCTTCAAGCAGATTCGCTCATTCCCTGTAGAACAGTATGACTTGGTCATAAATGACTTTGAACCAGTCTCAGCCTGGGCAGCCAAATTAAAAGGAGTTAGGTGTGTGGCCATAGGTCATCAGGCCTCCTTTCTCTCTGAGAATACACCCAGACCAGCCAAAAGAGATTTTCTGGGAGAAACCATATTAAAGCATTATGCACCCTCCTCAGATGCCATAGGATTCCATTTTAATCCTTATGATGACTTCATACATACACCCGTTATCAGGCAAAACATCAGAGAGCTTACCTCTAAAGATGAAGGGCATTATACCGTCTACCTGCCTGCCCTAAGTGATAAGAGACTCCTAAAGATTCTTCATCAGATACCAGATGTCAAGTGGCAGGCATTCTCCAGATATACACAGTATAGCTACAGAGAAAGGAATGTGTGGATACATCCTGTCTCTAATGAAGGCTTTGTGAAAAGTTTTGCTAGCTGTACCGGGATTTTATGTGGAGCTGGATTTGAAACACCTGCAGAGGCCCTTTACATGGGGAAGAAGCTGTTTGTAATTCCGGCAAGAGGGCAGTATGAGCAGCACTGTAATGCTGCTGCCTTGGCTAAGATGGATGTTCCCGTGATGTGGCGTCTCAATTCCACCTTTGCAGAAAGGCTGAGAATGTGGGTAGACTCTTACTGGGATGAAAAAATAGATTATCCTGAAGAAACGGAAGAGATCATCGTATCCATTCTGGAGAAATATCAGGATTCTGAGAAGCCCATTAAGCAAAAGCGCGGGATTCGATTCCGGAGAAAGAAAAGAATTAAGAACACAGTCTTAATGTAAGTTAAAAGGTCGGGCATCTGTCTGACCTTTCTGTTTTCTAGTTTTGGGTAGCCCCACATATCTCAAGACTAATGAAAGGTATTTATCTTTATCACTATTTCTCCAAATCCTTCTGCTGAATAACCGCCGTCATTACACTGGTTTTGCCTTTATCCATTCTGGTCCATATGGGGCAAACAATGCCATTATGTGCAGCTATATGGGTATAGTCACCGAAGAATACTTTATCCTTAGGCGTGAAGGGAGTCTCACTAATCTTGACATTGGTAAAGGTTTCTCCTCCATTCTTTGAGAAGGCTAAATATACATCCGTCTGGATGTCGTCATAGGCTCGTCTGTCATAAAATACTACGTACAGATAACCTGTACTTTGGTCAATGGTCATCCAACTAAAAAATTGATGTTTACTTGGGCCATCATCATTTACCCGTTTAGGAGTAGACCAGCTATTTCCCTGATCAGTAGATTTAATAAGCCATATATCTGTATCATCCGTTCCCTCAGATTGGTCCGCATAGTTTATGTAAATGGTCCCTCTGTTTGGACCATTACTCACATCACACACCGTAACGGGCATTCCATTAGCACGGAAAATTCCGGGAATATCAAGAGCCCAGCCTTCTTCTTGTACCGCAGCTACAAGCTCCTCTTGTAACCAAGATTTTCCTTTATCTAAGGACCTGTTAAAGAATAGGGTATCACGTAGTGCCCAACTTACATAAACCTCTCCATTGGGGCCTACTGTGGGTACTGCTCCTTCCGTGGTGTCATCATCATCTATACAGTCCCCAGATTTTTGATTGATGGGTTTAGAGAACTCCCAACTTTTACTTCCGTTTTTAGATCTGGCAAACAAAATATTAGACTCACAATCTGGAGATGTATCACCATAATGATCAAACTGTGTCCAGGTAGTATAGAGGTAATCATTCTGTAGGTCAACAGCGGCCCACTCCTTGTCCTGGTCTTTGGGAGGATGGTAGCCCATGAAAGTTCCCTTATCCCAAGTTAGACCACCATCCACAGATTTTTGGGAAACAATCCTGTCAAGCCAGGCCTCCTTTGATCTCCCCTTACCTTTAGGATCTGCTAAATGGAAGTAATAGAAGTTTCCTTTGCTATCCGAAATCACACAAGGGTCTCCAAATACGCCATAAGGAGAAGTCAATTTCACCGTTTTCCAGGTTTTTCCGCCATCTTTAGTGACGTATGCTTTATCCAGGATGGCTGCTCCGAGGATATTGTCAGTATCAGTTAGGTTAATCGCAATGCTGGGTTCACAGGGAGGATATTCTCCTCTTACAGCCTTATCTAGTAAGATATTGGGAAACTGCGCCACTAACGATAAGGGTAGGAATAGTGATAGACAAAGCTGAGTAGCTTTTAGGATAGAGGACATAGTGAAAACAGGTTAAGCTGGTTGAATACTATTTTTTTATGAAGATAAGCCTTTATGCTTGTTCTAGCATACTGGTAAATTCTTTTACACTAGCAATCAGTTTTTTAGGCTTTATAGGGGTAACAATTATCTGATCAACGTCCAGTTTTTGGTACTTAGGTTCTTCCTTAAAATGAGGATTGGTGGTAAGTAAGATGATGGGGAGCTTCTGGAGTTTTTTCTTTTTACGGACCTTACGACAAAAACTCTCTAGCTTCTCCCACTTTTTATTGTAGCCAAGCATGACAAAGGCAGGATGTACTTTTTTCGCGATCTTATAGCCTTCCTTAGACTTTTTAGTGGCAAAAACAGTGTACCCTTCTTTCTTGAAGATATAGGTAAGTAAATCCCGAAGGTCCTTGTCATGTTCTATGATGAGAACAGAGCCTGTAGCCATGAGTTGCTTGAAATTAGGCTACAAATAAACTCAATCTTACTCAATATTACCAAACTATTATCTTAGTGTTTCTTTATCTTAAAATAATATTGAATCAAAGGAAAATCAGGTAGAAAGATTTGTGGGATGATAGAATGTAGGGTACGAACTAATCCTATTTCCAAATATAATTTATCTGCATTTCTGAGGAGGTATCTACTCCGGTCTGAATGCAGGGTTATTCACAAACTCAGGATCGCTTAATGCCTTCATAAACGCTATCAAATCCGCTTTCTCCTGCTCAGAGAAGACAATGTTATCCAGTAATACAGACTGGTTTCTGTGCCCATTTCCCCCTTTTGCATAATGATCCACTACTTCTTCCAGGCTACGCATACTCCCGTCATGCATATATGGGGCAGTATATTCAATATTTCTTAAGGTAGGAACCTTGAACTTTCCTGCATCATTATCCCTTCCGGTTACGCCTCTTCTCCCTTCATCCCTATATTCTTCATACAGTCCATTATTCTGGAAGGAAAAATCTGTAAAAAAGGGTTCTGTATGGCAGTGGAAGCATTCTCCTCTTTCATGATTGAAGAATAATTCCATTCCTCTTTTTTCTGAGTCTGTCAAGGCACTTTCGTCTCCCGCTACATATTTATCATAGGGAGAATTGGCACTGATAAGGGTACGCTCATATGAAGCTAGGGCTTTCACCAACCTATCAGTAGTAGGAGGCCCGTCAAAGACCTTCTGGAACTCTTGTGGATAGGTAGGGTGGTTTTCTAACTTCTGGATTACGTCTGCCAGATCCGACGCCATCTCCAGTTGGTTAATGATAGGATTGATGGCTTGCTCTTCCAGACTGGGGTTAGATCCATCCCAAAAGAAGCTATTGGAATAAGCCAGGTTAATGATGGCAGGCGAATTTCTTTCTCCAGTAGCTCCTTCTACTCCTCTACTTACACGGGAAAAGTCTGTGAAAGCAAAATCAGGATTATGGCAGGAAGCACATGAAACCGTATTATCCTTGGATAAAATAGGATCAAAGAATAGCTGCTTCCCTAATTCTACTTTTTCTACCGTAAGGGGATTATCAGCAGGGATGGGAAGATCAGGAAAGTGATCCGGTATATTGATCTCATACCTTTCTGCCATTTCAGGACTGTCATTATCACAGCCGAAATTTCCCAGCATTAATGCCACAATACAGCTAAGGGGGATCAAGAACTTTATGGATTTCATAGAAAGCATAACTGCTAAAAAGGGAGCTTAAATAGGGCTCCATTAACCAGATTATCAGTGATTCTGACAGAAAGATCGTACTGCTCACCAGGGACACTATGGGTGAAATTCTCTACTGCCATGTCTATGGTATCTTTGGCGTTATAGAAAAATCTGTTGATATCCATTTCTATGATAAACTGAAGTTCTCTTCCAGATTCAATGGTGAAAGCGTCCTGGCTCCGTAGATAAGATACTTCCCTATAAATCTGATTAGGAGAATTTACAGAATCTCTTCCCGTATGGTAGACCAGTCTTCTACCTAAGTCTACCCCTGATTTCTCCAGACTGGAATCAATCCTTCCTTCCAGCGCAATAAACTTATATCCTGTTCTCCATGACCAATACATGGAAGTGTTCACGCTTAACGGATGATCCGTGCTGTAGTCAGCAGGATTGGTATTCATACCTTCTGGTACGCCTATCCCAAAAATCACCCCTGCATACTTCCCTGCCGGAACACCCTCAAAAATAGAAAAGGTCCCTGCACCATGATCCACGCCTCGGGTTACCGTTTCTCTCGCCAGATCAAAAAGCTCTACATCTGCAAGTGGATATTCCTCTCCATTTTCTTTCACCAACCTGATATTAGAAACATACATTTTGAACTCATCAAACTGGTAAGTCCTTCCCTGTATATTTTGGTAAGGCCTTCCAGCTATGAAATCCTGCCCTCCCACAGTAGGTCTGAGGTTAAGCTCAAAGGCTCCTGCTTCAGTAGGATTATCTCCTCTATCACATGCAGTGAACATACATGCTCCTCCAAAGAAGAGCATAAGGCCCATAAATATATAAAATTTCATATCTTTTATAATACGTTTGTCTTATACATACAATTGTCTGTTTCCTCTCCCTATGGAAAAGGGAGGAATTCAGGATTTTGAATGAAACTGCTGTCAGTAAGGCTAAGTAAAAAGGCTAGCAGTTCACCCTTTTCACTATTGGAAAGGGCCAAAGGCTTGATGAAAGGATGCTGATTCGCATGGCCTACTCCTCCCTCATCGTAGTGTTCTATCACTTCTTCCAGGCTTTCCATACTACCATCATGCATATATGGGGCAGTCAAGGCTACATTTCTCAGGGTAGGGACCTTAAACTTACCCATATCTTCCTCTTTCAGGCTAACTCTGTATCTTCCTTTATCAGCATATTCTTTCTCCAGTCCTACATTCTCAAAAGCAAAATTAGTTAAATGGGGACCTGGGTGGCAACCACCACAATTCGTTCTTTCGCTGAAGAATAAGTCTCTTCCTCTTATCGCTTCTGCAGACATAGCATTTAGGTTCTCTTTTCTTTCATACAAATCATAGGGAGAATTAAAGCTGATCATAGTTCTTTCAAAGGAGGCCAAGGCTCTGGTCAGAACAAATAAATCCATGGGTCTACTGTAGGCCTCTTCTGCTAGCTCCTGATAGGTAGTGTTATCATTCAACCGGATAGCTAACTCCGCAGCATTAAACCCAAACTCATCATTGTTACAGATAGGTCCCAGAACCTGACGTTCCAGACTGGGGCTTCCTCCTTCAGTGAAGAAATAAGGGTGGTAAGCTACATTGGTGAGGGTAGGTACATTCCTGAACCCCTTCCGGCCTTCTATCCCTATAGAGACTTTGTTGTGATCGGCCATTCCTGCTCCCAGTAAGTGGCAGCTCCCACAAGACATAGTAGAATCAAGAGAAAGCATATTGTCGTAGAAAAGGGCTCTTCCCAGAGCGACCCGACTTGCAGTCAATTGATTCTCTTCAGGGATGATGGGTGCTGGATAGCCAGTGGGTATGACAATGGGTACCTCTTCCGGCTGCATGAAGTCATTGTCTTCCTGAGATTGACAACTCACTAGCAGAACAAGAAGGGGTAACATTATCCCCAGGGACCAATATATTTGCTTTTGCTGCATGAAAAGGGGAGGAGTATGTATTTCATACCCCTCCTGTCATTTTTAAGGCATAGGCATGAATACGGAAGAAGAATTATCCGCAATGGTCTTAGCTATGTCAGGAAAATCACCTGTATGAGAGATTAGGTCTGTGGTAAGATCTAACCCTTCCAGGAACTTGGCATAATTGACCATAACATTAAGCATGTTGGTCTCACTAGCCACATTCAGGTCTATGTTAAGAGAAATACCTCTTAGGTTACTATCCTTTCCTATGTGGTATTCGAATGGCGCTTCCGGTGTACCATCACCATCTGCATCTGCCAATCCTTCTAGCTTGATGAACTGATAACCGGCATCCCAATTCCAGTGCATAGGAGGATTTTTAGGGGCCAGTGGGTGATCAGCATCATAAGTAGTAGGATCCAAGTGATTGGTAACAGAATCTACCCCTACATTAAATGCCAAACTGGATTTAGTCCCTTTGGAAACTTCTCCTGCATTATACATGTGAGAATCTCCTTTCACCAGTAGATACTTACCCGGCTCATCAGTAGTGCTTCCATCACTTAGCTGAACACCGGAAATATAGAATTGAGCTACTGAGAATCTGATGTTTACGCCATTTACTTCGTAGGTACTTCCATAGGCTAAATCCTGCCCATTCACAGTAGGGTGGAAGTGAATCATCAGCTCTGGTAAGCGACAAGAACCATCACTCTCTTCTGCATCAGGATCAAAGTTGATAGAATTGGGATCTGTACATCCCTTGTTCTCTTCACAGGCAGTAAACACTAATGCCGTGCTTAAAAGCGTCAGGAAAAAAAAGCTACGATATAGGTTCATTTGTATGTAGATATGATAGTGAATTAAAATTAATCAGAATAAATAGTTAAATCTGAATTGAAAACGCGATTTGGCAACAATGTCGCCTTGAGCGTAATTTTGGCTTATCGGTGGTTGAAAATTTACGCCCAAAGAGTAGTTCCCACCTAGTAAAGTTTCGATCCCCGTTGAAATGTATTGACCATTTCCTCCGGTAAATAGTTGGTAGAAACCCTTGTTCACATCCTGGCTCATATACTCCGCATATAAACCAGTGTAAAGCATGACAGAATACCCTACTCGTCTGTGCCAATAGCCTGCGAAGGAATGAATGCTCAACTGGTCTCCAAATCTGTATTCCTGAGAATTTATGGTGGTCAGTCTGCCAAATACATCCAGCTGAAAATTCCAGTTTCCTCTGGAAAGGTGATATCTGACTCTTCCCAGATAGTCCAGGCTCCCACTACCGAGCTGATAGTTGGTAGGGAGAGAATTTGCCAGCCCCTCATTCTGGAATTTCCCCGTAGGAAGCTTAACACCCAGTCCCACATCTAACACATGTTTTATAGGAGAAAGGGATATAGGGGAACCAGGAATCAATCTATACTGAGCCATTAAGCTCATATCTCCCAATCCGTTTGACCGATTGTATGGGTCATTGAATTGAGTGGAGTTCATTCTGTAAGGCACAATTACTAGAAGCTGGAGCTTCTCTACTACGCGCCAGTTTAGTTGAAGGCTCGCAAGCTGGAAATGGTCAATGTCCTGAAAAGCTGTGGATGCTCCTCTAAACCTTAAGGATTGCCAACTTAGCCCTACAAAACTACTTTGTTGGTGAGGCATGAGGGACAGGCCCGCGGCTCCTACACAGCCACATGCATCACAGGCATATACCGGCAAGCTTACCAAAAGGCAAAGCACCATACTCCAAAAGTATTTATTCATGAGTATGTATATGAAATGGAAAAATGTGAGAAATCACCTTCTTTATGAAGGCAGAGAAATGAATCCTAAGAAAGGTCTGGAGGAGGAGTATCAGGTGTGAGATAGATGGAAAGTAGGAACCATCCATCATTTCTATTAGATAAGGAAGCACCTGTCAGGAAAAAGGAATTTCCCGCAGCTTCATATGAGTAAAGATTGATCTTTTCTTTCTCTACGTCTGGCATTACCGGTGAGGATGGCCGTTGGGCTTCCCGATTCTGATTTAATTTTTCAATTTTTTTCATCAGGAAACACTTCCCCTCACAGTTAAGCTTGGGGCGTTCCTTATTTACACAGAGTTCCTGAGAAATGTATGACTGGTTAGCTTTAAAGTGGATATAAACGATCAAGGGCCGTATTTGTACGGCTAATAGAAACAAGGCAAATAATCCGATGAGAATCTTTTGCAATTGAACGTTTATTTCCTTTATGGGTAAATATAGACAACCCTCGATTAAGACAAACTACCAAAAGTCAGTTTGGCTAAAAATGGCAAGTTTTTGGAGAGAATTGGCTACTTATATATAGAAATCCGAATGTTCGGCAGGCCAATTTTCTAGTGGTTGGAAAGTCTTATTCAATAGATTCGGAAAAGACCCAAAATTGGGTTAACATTGTCTTAATTCGAACATTTCCCCTGAGAGCCCGTTGTAACTCTACTATTCTGCTTGACCAAAAGTTGACTAAACAACCTGTTTCCTATGAAAGTTGAACCTGGTTCATTACTGGCAAAAGTAGAAACGCCAGAAGATCTGAAAAAATTGAAACCTGAAGAGTTGTATGATTTTAGTCAGGAGCTCAGAGATTTCATTATTTCCACTGTCAGTGTTAATGGAGGGCATTTTGGAGCAAGCTTAGGAGTAGTAGAGCTAACCACTGCATTACACTACGTATTTGATACCCCAAAAGACCAACTCATCTGGGATGTGGGCCATCAGGCTTACGGACACAAGATCCTAACTGGGAGAAGAAACGATTTTCATACCAACAGAAAGTATGGAGGGATTTCCGGCTTCCCCAAAAGGTCTGAATCAGAATACGATACCTTTGGCGTAGGGCATTCTTCTACCTCTATATCAGCAGGAGTAGGGATGGCCATCGCAAATCAATACAAGAATGATGATAGGCAGATAGTCTCAATCATAGGTGATGGTGCCATGACAGGTGGGATGGCATTTGAAGCCCTGAATCATGGAGGATGGGAGAAGGCTAATATGCTGGTCATTCTCAATGATAACTGCATGTCCATTGACCCCAATGTCGGGGCACTAAAAGAATATCTCACTGACATTTCTACTTCAGGCACTTATAATAAGTTGAGAAATGATCTTTGGAATTTACTAGGTAAGCTAAATAAATTCGGTCCTAAGGCTAGGTCTATAGCTGCCAAGCTGGAAATGGCATTGACAGCTACGGTTACTAAGCCGGGAATGCTATTTGAAGCACTTGGCTTCAGATATTTTGGGCCCATAGATGGACATGATGTAAACCATCTGGTGAGAGTACTGGATGACCTGAAGAAGATTCCAGGACCTAAGCTGTTGCACTGTCTCACGGTAAAAGGAAAAGGATATAAGCTGGCTGAAGAAAACCAGACCAAGTGGCATGCGCCAGGTCTTTTCGATAAGATTACTGGAGAAATTCAGAAACCGGTGATAGATACTCCCCAGCCTCCCAAGTACCAGGATGTCTTTGGGCATAGCATCATAGAGCTGGCCAAGGAAAATGACAAGATCATGGGGGTTACACCCGCTATGCCTAGTGGATGTAGCCTGAAGTATATGTTGGCAGAAATGCCGGATAGATCCTTTGATGTGGGGATAGCAGAACAACATGCTGTTACCTTCTCAGCAGGTCTGGCTACGCAAGGACTCATTCCCTTTTGTAATATCTATTCCACCTTCATGCAAAGGGCCTATGATCAGGTCATACATGATGTAGCTATCCAGAATCTAAATGTGGTTTTCTGTTTGGATAGGGCCGGATTAGCCGGAGCAGACGGACCTACACACCAGGGCGCTTTTGACTTAGCCTACTTCCGTTGTATCCCTAATATGATTGTATCTGCTCCTATGAATGAAGCGGAGCTGAGAAACCTTATGTATACCGCGAGCCAGGATGGTATGGGACCATTCTCCATCAGATACCCGAGAGGAAAAGGCGTGATGCCGGAGTGGAGAACAGAATTTGAACTCATTCCTGTAGGGAAAGGACGTAAGTTGACAGAGGGAGAAGACGTAGCTATCCTGACCATCGGTCATCCGGGTAATTTTGCCCAGTCTGCCATTGCAGAATTGGCTGGAGAAGGAATCCATCCTGCCCACTATGATATGCGCTTTGTGAAACCACTGGATGAAGAGATGCTACATGAGATATTCTCCTCTTATAAAAAGGTGGTAACGGTAGAGGATGGCTGTATCATGGGAGGATTTGGTTCAGCAGTACTTGAATTTATGGTAGATCATGGCTATAATTCCAGAGTAATCAGACTCGGAATTCCTGACAGGTATATTGAGCATGGTACCCAGAAAGAACTTTGGGCAGAATGTAAATATGATAAGAATGCCATCATAGAAGCCATACGCACACTTGTAAATGACACTGTATTAGTGTGAGAATAAGAAATTATATTTTTGTCATCTTTATTTCAGCAGCCATGTACACATGGCTGCTTTATTTTGTCCCTCGTACAGACTTTATTAGCCTTCTGGGCGCCTATGCTCTTTTGAGCTTGGGGTATCTTTGGGTACTGAAAACACAGTCAAAAGACGAATCCTCATTTTCACAAAATTTAGCCTGGATAGTAGCTCCTGCCATTGTATTCAGGTTGATAGCGGTATTTGCCTTACCAGAATTATCAGATGATTACTTCCGCTTCATTTGGGATGGGCATTTACTGGTTCATGGGGTGAATCCTTTCTCATCCCTTCCTACGGAGATCTGGGAGAATCAGAAACTGGCCCTTTCTTACGGGCTTACTGAAGCACTATATGCGGGCTTAAATTCTCCTGAGTACTTCACCATCTATCCTCCTGTCAATCAACTTATTTTTTATCTGGCAGCCTTACTTTCTCCTAACAGTACATACGGAGCTGTACTGGTGATGAAGGCTTTTGTGTTTATCGCTGAACTGGGAAGTCTCTTTCTCATATGGAAGTTACTGGAAGCCTGGAAACTTCCATTGAGTAGGTGGAGCATATATGCTTTCAATCCTTTGGTCATTCTAGAGCTGTGCGGAAACCTTCACTTTGAAGCTTTGATGATCTTCTTTCTGCTATTATTTGTATGGTTGGCTCAAAAGCAGAAGTGGGTCATCTCTTCTCTTGCCCTTGCGCTGTCTGTGGCGAGTAAGTTACTCCCGCTTATGCTTGGACCTTTATTAATCAAGCGTTTCGGCTGGGGAAAAACCATTGGATTTGGGGTGTTGATGCTAGTTTGGTTGGTGTTGATGTTTATTCCCATTCTGGATGAAGAAATGATAGCCCATATGGGAGAAAGCATAGAGCTGTACTTTCAGCGCTTTGAGTTCAACGCCAGTGTCTACTATATTCTCAGGTGGATAGGCTTCCAGTATAAGGGCTATAATATGATAGCCACCTTCGGGAAAATTCTTCCTATGATAGTGGTGGGAGGAATTC
>JBCDBC010000004.1:0-18503 GCA_039184535.1 Bacteroidota bacterium
ATTCTCAAGCTTTTGAAGAATCCTATCTACGTGAACTTGCCTTCTTTCTAAATTACTTAGGTCTGGAGGAGAAGAGGCTAAGAGGGCTGATTTATCCATCAGTTTCAAGGCAATGGATTGAATAATGAAAGTCATAATCAGCATACTTATCTGATTAAATAAGCCAAAATGATATTGGAGAATGGGCTGCAGTAGAAAAAATCCAAGGTGAATGGAGAGGAATACTAAGTAACCTATGAGTACTATCCTATACCAATTGACCAACAAATTATTTTTTACATGAAGCCTAACATGATTTAGCTTTTTTAAGGCAAACATGATATACACACCTATGTAGGCGAAAAAGCTTAAGTTTATATAGAATTCTACACTTCTGTAGGAGGGAATCTTTTCCATAAATGCCCTCACCATATCAATCTTTTCTGCCCCAGCCATCAAAAAAAATGGAACGTTAAGAAGTAACATAACCGCAAATGGAAGAAAGTGTAGATACGACTTTGGGGTAATGGAAAATCGCTGGTTTGTCATAGAGTATGCCATCAGCAACATGAGTGGTGGCTTTAAAAAACTAATGGGATAGGCTATTCCGAGGAAATGTGGGACGGAATAAACAAGTCCTGTTTCTACCAGAAGCCTCTCAAAAAGGATGTAACCCTCTACTATTAGCAGTGAGGCAAAAAACACATTGAATGAAGATCTGTTTTGGGCCCTAATCAGGGTGAAAGAAATGAAAAATGCCTGAAGGGTTCCATAGGCAATCAGAAGATTAATGATTGAGAAGTTCTGTACCATTACCTTATAAGTTAAGGCATTATGGCGACAGATGTAAGTTAATTCTTCCAGAGAAAGTAAACTGTTTCCTCTCTTCTTACTCTACCACTTCTAGGGCAATCCTGTCTGAAAGAATCTTGGGGGGCATGCTATCATAGGTCATCCCGAAGGACAGATAAGAATTCTCCAGTAGACTATCTGGAAGGCTGAACTGGAACCTACCCATAATAGTATCTGATACCGGAATGATGGTGGGGAGATCCCCTTCATTTATAGTCTGAGAATGATAGTATCCATCTTTAGCGTCTAACGTATAAGTAAACTGAACGCCGACCTGGGAGACATCAAGCTTGATCTCATGATCATAGGGATTATAAATCTTCACAGGAATGACCAGTTTTTCCTGATTACCCACCTTCAATCGGAGATCCGGCACCTCCGGATAGATCTCTACTTTCTGGAAAATCTGTAGGCTGTCCACAAAGGTTTGCCGAAACGTCTTCCCATTCCCAAAAGAGGTCTTTACACATTGCCTACACTCCCCTAATAGCAATGTACGCTTGTTGTGAAAATCCTTTTCATCATCCCTTAAGTCAAACTGGTTCCTCCTGTATGTGATAGTAGTAAAAGTAGAGATGGGCTTCCTGGTATAGAACGCATATAGTGAAGCCGACCTGTAGGAATTCTCCATTAAAATGGGACTCCCACCAGCATACTCTTCCAGCTCATCCACCCAGACTTTGTTTAAAAACGGATTAGCCTTGATGGGAAGCTCGATGAAGATCAGTACCCGAATTATCAGCACCAGGGAAAAGGTAACCAAGGCCGCACGTTTCAGCCAAACATCAAACTTCTCATGGTTAGCAGCATAATGATACATCAGAATAGTCAGAGGGAAACAGACAGCTATGGTCCACTGAGGTTCCACATGTCCCTTAAAGCTCATGAGGAAGAAAAACAGGATAAATCCTATGACCAAAAACATAGCAGTCCGAAAAAAGGCCTCTTTCTTCTTCCACTTAAACACAGCTATCACTGCCAGAGGAAAAATAAAGGGGCCAAAGTTGATTACCTGATTAAGGAGATAGTTCAAGGTATACTTGAGTTCATACTCATCATCTCTGCCTACAAGGTGGTACCTAAAAGAAGGAAAGTCATTCGCATATTGCCAGTACAGGTGGGGGAAAAATAGCAGGAAGCCAAAGATACCTGCCAGATAGAAATTCCTTTGGGTGAACAGCTTCAAATTTGAAAGTACAGTAAAGCCTATGACCAATATACCGTGGTACTTGCTGTACAGTAGTAAGGCCATACTGATACCCCAAAGGAGAGCCAAGCCCACATGTTTTGGCGAACCCAGAAAGCGCTTATACAGATACAAAAAGATAGAAGTAAATAACAGTAGAGGTCCGTCAGGGGTAGCCACAAAGCCATATACCTGAAGAGTAGGAAAAGATACTAGTAAGGCAGTAAAGGTTAGGAAGGTTTTCCGGGAGCTAGGCTTATCCAGTATCAGCCACAAGAAATAGATATACCCTAGCTGGCAAAAGATAATCCCTAATCGGACCCCCAGCTCTGAGTCTATGATGGAAGTCCCCAATTTCACCAGAATAGCAATAGCTGACGGATGGTCAAAGTAGCCCCAGGCAAGCTCCAAAGAATATATCCAGTAATAAGCTTCGTCTGGGTCTAGCTCAGTGAAGATGGATTGAATAATGTTAAGTATCCCCCAAACAGCCAACAAATAATAAATCCAGTGAGGATTTTCCTTCACAACACCCCGATTCTTTTCCATATTTGATACCACTACTGAGGGCAAGGTAAAGAAAAATGGCCTAGATGGGAAAGCTTATAGGAAGTGGGTAAAGGATATTTGTTAGTTCCCCCATTTAGCCCGCCATTGAGGATATTCTTCATTCAGCAACCTTTTAGGCCAACGACCATAAAAGCTGTAGCTCACACGTCGTTTATTATCTATATCAGCCAGGGCGTACTTTACTACTCCATCCTTCCCAGTGAAGATGGGACGGTTGGTAGATAGCTCATAAAATCGGGCCCAGATAATGCTATGGCTATCCTCGTACACTACTCGGTCCCTACCTGTAGGTTGAGAGGAGTCCTTGATCTCTTTGAAGTTCCATCCCACGATTTTACTTTTCTCAAACCAGCTAACGGCAGACTTTATAGAGTTTCTGACCTCTTGAGAAGGTTTATCAATGGTCATCAAGAACCTGACAATATGTACACTTTCTGCTCCGCTCAGTGAAGGCGGTTCAAAGCTACGTCCCTTAGCCGGTTTCAGGGTTTGGGGATGATGTTGCGCACACCAAACAGTCAGCTTTCCTTTCTGCCTAACCTGGGTTTTCAGAATACACTGGATTCCTTTTGCCACGGCAGATTTAGCTCTGTTCCTCAGATCATTTTCCACTGACTGATACACCCCTTTTCCCTCTCCCACTTCCTTTAGGAGCTTCATCACATCTATCATAGCCTGATCATTATAGGTAATGTGGCCATAATAGGAATTCAGATTAGGGTAACGTTGTGGCCATCCTCCAGCCGCATTTTGGGCAGCCAATAAATAGGAGATTCCTTTTTGGGCACCTAGGAGATAATCTTCGTTATCAGTGGAACCGTAAGCCTTCAGTAAGTACTCTACTTCTGTGGAAGTGATCCCATCATCCATGGTAGCATCCTGGGCGTTTTTCTCTGAGGCTACCTTCTTCTGTACATTCTCAGGAATTGACTGACTATAATTAGTGGGCTTACCATTATATTGAGGCCAGCCTCCATTAGAACGCTGGTATAATAGCATCCTGTCAGCAGCTTCATCCGAAGAGACAGAAGATGAGGAGATGGTAGCCAAAGGCTTACAGGAAGCTAGCATCCATATAGCCACTAATGAGAGAATCCATTTCATCATATGCCCAAGTTAACTGAACAGTCTCTCATTTGTATAAGGACATGTTTCAATGAGAGAGTTTGGGTTTCCAATGGCTTAAAGAAAAGGAATAATTATCTGGTAAGATTTCTTATTCTCCTTACTCTTTCTTAACAAATTCTGATTCTAGTGAGAATCGTCAAAGAGCTGAGTAACATTCTACTTAACCACAAATAGCGTGACGTCTATCATAAAACCCTTCCTCAACGAACACTTTTTACTTGAGAATTCAACAGCAGAAATCCTTTATCACGAGTATGCTGCTAAACAGCCCATTATAGATTACCATAATCATCTCCCCCCTGATGAAATAGCCTGTGATAAGCGTTTTGAGAATATAACAGAAGTATGGCTAAAGGGAGACCATTATAAATGGCGCGCCATGCGCACCATGGGAATTTCTGAGAAGTTTATCACTGGAGATACCCCTGACAAGGATAAATTCCTCAAATGGGCAGAAACGGTTCCCTCCACTGTTAGAAATCCTCTCTATCACTGGACCCACCTGGAACTGAAAAGATATTTTCAGATGGATGAGCTCCTTTCACCCAAGACGGCAGAAGCCATTTACAATGGAAGCAGCGAGCTTCTTCAAACGGAATCCTTTTCTACCCGCAACTTATTGAGGCAGATGAAGGTGGAAGTGGTTTGTACTACGGATGATCCCATAGATGATTTGCAATATCATCAACAGGTGAAGAGTGAGGGAATAGATATCAAGATGCTACCAGCTTTCCGACCTGATAAAGCTATCCTCATTGAGAAAGAAGGCTTTCTCTCCTACCTCCAACGATTAGGAGAGGTAAGCAATATAGAGATTCGAACCCTTGAGAATCTTCTGGAGGCACTGAATAAGAGAATGGATTTCTTTCACAAGCACGGCTGCAGGCTTTCTGACCATGGACTGGAGCAGCTTTCTGCAGAAGCTTTTACAGAGCAGGAAGTAAATACCATTCTCCAGAAAAGGTTAAATCAGCAAGAGATATCTCCACAGGAGGTAAAAATCTTTATGTCAGCAGTCCTATATCATTTGGGAAGGCAGTATGCTGAAAGAGACTGGGTACAGCAGTTTCATTTGGGTGCTTTGAGAAATAACTCGTCCAGAATGATGCGAACGCTGGGACCTGATACAGGCTTTGACAGCATAGGAGACTGGGATCAGGCTAGCCAACTTTCCAAATTTCTCAATAGGCTGGATGAAGAAAATAAACTAGCCAAAACCATTCTCTATAATCTGAATCCAAGGGATAATGAAGTCATGGCCAGCATGATAGGAAACTTTAATGACGGTTCCAGTAAAGGCAAAATGCAGTTTGGTTCTGGCTGGTGGTTCATGGACCAGAAAGATGGTATGGAAAAGCAGATGAATGCTCTATCAAACATGGGCTTACTAAGCTGTTTCATCGGCATGCTGACAGATAGCAGAAGCTTTCTAAGCTTTCCGCGGCATGAGTATTTCCGCCGTATTTTGTGCAACCTAATAGGGAGGGATGTACATAAGGGCGAACTACCAAATGACACGGAATGGCTAGGAAGCATAGTAGAGGATATTTGCTACCAAAATGCCAAAGCCTATTTCGATTTCCATAACTGATACGTTTACAGGATTCATTTTCATATGACATGACGTACGGACGACTCACTACACTCATAGTACTACTTATTTTCTCCGGCTGTACTCAACTGACGGAAGTAAAAAGCCTCAAGCTCGCGCATGGCCTGGATGTAACCCATCCTGTCCATAAAAGCATGGAATATATGGCTGAGCAGGTAGCCCTTAAATCTGACGGAAAACTCAAACTGGAAATCTACCCCTCTCAGCAACTCGGTACAGAACGTCAGTGCCTGGAGCTACTACAGATAGGCTCTCTGGCCATGACCAAGGTTTCTGCTGCCGTCATGGAGAATTTTGCGCCCAATATTCAGGTCTTCAGCCTACCCTATATTTTCAGAGGGAGAGAACACCATTATAAAGTGCTGGATGGGGATGTGGGGAAAAAGCTACTTGTGCAGTCAGAGCAGTACTGGTTAAGAGGGCTTACCTACTTTGATGCGGGGCAACGCTCCTTCTATGCTAAGGAACCCATCAACATACCGGCCGATTTACAAGACAAGAAAATCCGCGTGCAAGAGAGTGTTACAGCCATGAACCTGGTGCGTTCCCTGGGAGGAGCCCCTACCCCTATTTCTTACGGAGAATTGTATACCGCTCTCCAACAAGGCATAGTAGACGGAGCAGAGAATAATCCACCCAGCTTTTATACCTCCCGCCACTATGAGATTTGTAAATATTACACCCTGAATGAGCATACTGCTGTGCCGGATATTCTGGTGATAGGGACGGTCGCCTGGAACAATCTCAGTGTGCAGGAGCAGGAATGGATGCAGGAAGCAGCAGACGAAGCTAAAACCTACCAACGGGAGCTTTGGCTGAAGGCGGAAAAGGAAGCCCTGGATGCGGTACAGGCAGCCGGTGTAGAAATCATCCGACCGGACAAAAGCCCCTTCTTTGAGAAAACCAAAGAACTACTTGACGCATATAAGGATCAGCCTGAAAAGTATGCCTTGATTCAGGAAATCCAGGCCATTCAATAAGTAACACTATGAGAGAATCCATCACAACCTATTTAGGCTATTTCCTGGCATTCCTGATGGCCATCATGACGCTAGACGTACTCTGGGGAGTGCTTACCCGATATGTCTTGGGAAGTCAAGCTGACTGGTCTGAAGAACTTGCCAGATTTTTGTTGATCTGGATAGGCATATTGGGAGCCGCTTATGCAAGCGGACATAACCTTCACCTTTCCATAGATCTGTTGAAGCCTAAGCTAGATACTGAAGGACAGGCGAGACTTACTCATCTGATCAATGGCATCATCATCTTGTTTGCGTTGGCAGTACTGGTAATTGGGGGTCTTAGGCTTATGTACATCACCCAGGTCTTAGGACAACTCTCTCCGGCCATGCGTATTCCTATGACAGCGGTATATGTGGTCATCCCCATCAGCGGATTCCTGGTGATCTACTTTAAAGCGCATGATTCATGGAGGTTAACTGCATCTTCTTCTCAATAGTCCCATTCCCAATCATCTAACAAATGGAAGTTCTCATACTCGTCATCACATTCATCATACTCCTGGGAATAGGTGTCCCCATAGCCTGGAGCATAGGGATCAGTAGCGTATTGACTATGCTGGTAAGCATCCCCATGGTACCAGCATTTACCACCGTAGCTCAGCGAATGGCTACTGGCCTGGATAGCTTTTCCCTTCTGGCTATCCCTTTCTTTGTATTGGCGGGCCAGATCATGAATCGGGGTGGAATAGCCAAACGCCTCATAGACTTTGCCAAAACGCTTGTAGGAGCCCTACCCGGAGGACTGGCCCATGTCAATATCATCGCGGCCATGCTCTTTGGCGCTATTGCAGGCTCAGCCGTAGCCGCCGCTTCAGCTTTGGGCTCTATGCTTGGGAAGAGAATGGAAGACGAAGGCTATTCTAAAGAATTTGCCACAGCAGTAAATGTCACTTCCTCCACTACCGGCTTGATTATTCCTCCCAGCAATGTACTGATTGTGTACTCTCTGGCCAGTGGGGGGGTATCCATTGCAGCCTTATTCCTGGCAGGCTATATACCGGGTATTCTCACAGGCTTACTCCTCATGATAGTAGCTGCTATCTGGGCAAAAAGAAAGAAATTTCCCGTAGGAGAAAGAAGCAAACTGAAAGATATAGGCAGCACTTTTTTAGCGGCCCTACCCAGTCTATTATTGTTGGTGGTCATTATTGGAGGAATAGTAGCAGGTATATTTACCGCCACAGAAGCTTCAGCAGTAGCAGTTTTGTACTGCCTTGCGCTGGCGTACATCTATAAAGAAATGACTGGACCTGAATTACTGAAGGTTCTCCAATCTTCCGTAGCTACAACTGCCATAGTGATGCTGTTGATAGGCACCTCCATGAGCATGTCATGGATCATGGCCTATGAAGATATACCTCAGAATATCACCGATTTCATGCTTTCCATAAGCGATAATCCATTTGTGATTCTTCTGATCATTAACCTACTCCTGCTTTTTGTAGGAATCTTTATGGATATGACTCCGGCTGTTCTGATTTTCACGCCTATCTTTCTTCCGGTGGTGACTAATCTGGGGATGGACCCAACTCATTTTGGGATAGTGATGGTGCTTAACTTATGTATTGGGCTGTGTACACCACCCGTGGGATCAGTACTCTTTGTGGGAGTGGGGGTTTCAGGAACTACGATCCAGAAAGTGATCAGGCCACTTATGCCACTCTTCATAGCTATGCTGATTTCTCTGATGATCGTTACCTATGTACCCGGCTTGAGTCTGTGGCTCCCTAGCTTATTTGGCTTATGAGAAACAGGGTATTAAAAGTCCATCCAGAGGATAACATCATAGTGGCCCTTCAAGATTTAGCTCAGGGGGAAGAAATAAGCATGGATAGACTTGAGATCCAGCTAGCAGAGGACATACCCGCCAAACATAAATTTGCTGAACGAGATTTTGAAGAAGGAGCTACCATCATTATGTATGGAGTAAAGGTTGGAGAGGCCACTCAGCCCATTCTCAAGGGTGGGAGGATACGCACAGAGAACGTCATCCATGCCTCCAATGAATTTAAGATTTCAGACAGTATTCCTAAATGGAAAGCACCTGATGTAAGTCGATTTCAGGGGCGTACTTTTCAGGGATTTCATCGTGCTAATGGTAAAGTAGGAACCCGAAATTACTGGCTGGTTATTCCACTGGTATTCTGTGAGAATAGAAATATCAAGGTCATCAGAGAGGCCATGCTGGAGAAACTGGGATATGCCATCAATCAAGACTTCTCAGTGGGCATAGATGTATTGATCTCCCAATATCAGCAAGGGGCTTCTGAAGAAGATATCCTTCAAACCGAAATTATTAGAACGAGGGAAGAGATTACACGTTCAAGACTTTTCCCACAAGTAGACGGCATTAAGTTTCTCACACATGAGGGAGGATGTGGCGGGACTCGCCAGGATTCGGAAGCCCTTTGCAGACTACTGGCAGGTTATATCACTCACCCCAATGTAGCCGGAGCTACCGTCCTAAGTCTAGGTTGTCAAAATGCCCAAATCCAGATGCTAGAGAAGAGTGTTACTGGAATGGACGCTTCCTTTGATAAGCCGCTCTACATACTAGAACAACAGAACAGTCATTCCGAGCAAGCATTTGTAGGAGAGGCCATCAAAAAAACCTTTGTAGGATTGATGGAGGCTAATAAAGTTCAGAGGGCTCCTGCCCCACTATCCTGCCTTAGCCTGGGACTGGAATGTGGCGGCTCAGATGGATTCTCAGGTATTTCTGCTAACCCTGCTCTAGGCTATGCTTCAGACTTATTAGTAGCGCTGGGAGGGAAAGCCATCCTGGCTGAATTTCCTGAATTAAATGGGGTGGAACAGGACCTCATAAATCGCTGTACCCACAGAGAGGAGGCTGAAAAATTCTCCCATCTTATGAAAACCTATGCACAGCGGGCAAAAGAAGCGGGAAGTGGATTTGACATGAATCCATCTCCCGGAAATATCAAAGATGGCCTGATTACGGATGCCATGAAATCAGCCGGAGCTGCCAAAAAGGGAGGAACCTCACCTATAGTGAAGGTACTGGACTATACAGAACAAACGGATCAGCCCGGCCTACATCTACTTTGCACACCAGGCAATGATGTGGAAAGTACCACTGCTCTTGCAGGTTCAGGGGCCAATCTCATTGTTTTTACTACTGGTTTAGGGACTCCTACTGGCAACGCTATCACCCCTACCATTAAAATGGCTAGTAATACCCGCCTTGCTCAGAAAATGAGTGATCTTATTGACATTGATGCAGGTACCATCATATCTGGGGAGGACAGTATTTCTTCTAAGGGAGCAGAACTACTGGAACTCCTTATTAAGGTAGCTAGCGGAGAAATAATTACTCGTGCTGAAAGATTGGGGCAAGATGATTTCATCCCCTGGAAAAGAGGCGTTTCACTTTAATCAGCAGATATGCTCAAAAAACTAAGCAGAAATACTCCTCCCCTTCCCATTAAGGTCCTCCAGTTTGGGGGAGGGAATTTTCAGCGTGCCTTTACTGACTGGATACTGGATGTTTACAATCAGACGCTCAATCAAGAGTTGGGTGTACTAGTGATAAGAACCCATGGTAAAAAAACCTATCAGGACTGGATAGATCAGGAAGGACTTTATCATGTACTTACACGAGGGATTAGAAGAGGAAAGACCATTGATGAGGAACATCTGGTAAGATGCATAAGCCAGATCCTGCATGTACATACGGAATGGGAAGCCTTTATAGCCTCAGCTAAGAATCCCGATTTACGACTGATCATTTCTAACACTACTGAGGCTGGAATTACTTATTCTCACAAAGATCAATTTACTGATAATCCTCCGGAGGCATTTCCGGCTAAGCTCACTATCTGGCTATTCCACAGGTTCCAGTATTTCGAAGGTAATTCAGATAAAGGCTGTATTCTACTTCCTTTAGAGTTGATTACTGATAACGGGATTCAACTCAAGGAATGTATTCTCCAATATGCGGATAATTGGGACTTAGGGGAAGCTTTCAAGGACTGGATTCTGGCTCACAATATTTTTTGCAATACGCTGGTGGACAGAATTGTGCCGGGGATAAAGAAAGAAGACCTACCAGAAGAGATGGAGAAAATTGGCTTTGAGGATCATATGATGACGGTAGGAGAGGCTTTTCACTTCTGGGCTATTGAAGGACCGGAAGAGGTTCAGAAGGAATTTCCGCTTGATCAGCTAGGTCTGAATGTAGTTTTCACCCAAGATTTGGCTCCTTACAGAAAAAGAAAGGTTAGGATTCTCAACGGTGCCCATACCAGTATGGTCCCTGTCGGAATCTTATACGGTCTTGAATCTGTTAGAGAAGCTGTGGAAGGGGAAGTTATGGGAAGATTTGTGAAACAATGTATGTTCCATGAAATCATCCCCAGTCTTGATATGCCCACCAACGAATTGGCTGAATATGCTGAGGAGATTCTGGACAGGTTTAGAAATCCTTTCATCCATCATAGGCTTATCAGTATCTCCCTAAACTCCATCTCTAAATTCTGTACACGTGTACTTCCCTCCATCATTGATTATAGAAACAAAAAAGGAACATTACCTAAAGGGCTAATCTTTGCTATGGCAGCCCTAATCCATTTTTACAAGGGTAAATATGATGGAAGGCACATTCCACTGAATGATGATGAGAGAGTTATCACTGTTCTCCAAAACTTATGGCAGAAAAATGACGGATCTAAAGAAGCATTCTCAAGTATGGCTCAAGTCATTCTCCAATGGAAGTATGCATGGAAACAGGACCTATCTACTATATCCGGTTTAGGAGAATTACTACAAGAATATCTCTTAATAATAGAGCGAGAGGGGATGAAGAAAGCCCTAAATGATCTGATTCGATCTCTTTAACTTCCAGCATTCTACACCTGATCTTTCGTCATAGATCCATCTATCATGCGCCAAATCCCTAGTGGATTGACATTCTTCAAGGCATCTGGTAGAAGGGCATCTGGGTATCCCTGGAAACAAACGGGCCTTACAAAGCGCTTGATGGCATTTGTTCCTACAGAGGTAGACTGAGGGGCAGAAGTAGCAGGATAGGGGCCACCATGCACCATGGACGGACAAACCTCCACGCCAGTGGGGAAGCCATTTAGCACCAGCCTACCCACCTTTTGGGTCAAGATCTCAAAGAGTTCCTGATGCTCAGCTATATCTGCTTCTGTTGCGTGGACAGTAGCGGTAAGATGACCTGATAATTCTCTTGCAGCCTTCAGGATATCTTCCTTCCTGCTGTAGCTCACGAGCACACTTGCCGGTCCAAAGACCTCTTCTGAGAGCCCCTCGTCCGTCAGAAAGTTGTCAATGCTGGTTTGAAACACACTTGATACTGCTTGATTAGGGGATTCTTCCTCCAGTCCTTTTGCCAAGGGTTCAGCATGAGAACTAAGGTAGCCCATGCCCGAATCATAGGCAGACTTTATACTTGCTGTCAACATGGTGGTGGCAGGCGTTTCATTGATCTTGGCTGCTAACAAACTGGAGAATTGCTTCCCCTGATCATCATCCTGGATGAAGGCGATGCCTGGATTGGTACAAAACTGGCCTACCCCCAGATTGATAGAGCCCGCTAGGCCGGTGGCAATAGCTTCTGTCCGTTCTTTCATAGCGCCAGGGAGAATAAAGACCGGATTGATACTTCCCATCTCAGCAAATACCGGAATAGGGTCTTCTCTTGTCTGCGCATACTCCATAATGGCCTTACCTCCTCTCAGTGATCCCGTAAATCCCACTACTTTTATATCTGGATGCTTCACCAGGTATTCTCCTACCTCAAAGGTATTACCTTGTATCAGGCTGAACACCCTTTCGGGCATACCTGTTTTTTCGGCTGCAGTTGCCATCGCCTTAGCCACTAATGCTGCCGTTCCAGGATGAGCAGGATGACCTTTCACCACCACTGGGCAACCAGCTGCCAAAGCTGAAGCCGTATCTCCTCCAGCCGTGGAGAAGGCTAAAGGAAAATTACTCGCCCCAAAAACGGCTACCACGCCCAGCGGAATATTCATATGTCGGATGTCCACTTTGGGAAAGGGCTTCCTATCTGGCTGGGCCGTATCTATTCTCGCATCTACCCAGGAACCTTCCCTTACTACTGAAGCAAACAATCTCAATTGATTACAGGTCCTACCTCTCTCTCCGGTAAGCCTTCCTATTGGTAAGGCCGTCTCCAAATGGCACCTCTGAAGCAGTTCATCTCCCAGATTTTCAATCTCCGTAGCTACCTGATCTAAAAAGGTGGCGATCTCCTCCCCACTCTTTTTTCCATAGCTTTTGAAAGCTTTGGATGCCTGCTGAACCACCTGATCTATCTCTTTTTGGCTAGCTATTGGGAATTCTCCCGGGAGGAGCTGATTATCTATGGGACTTATGGCTTGGAAGGAGTGATTACTCATAAGGTTTGGGACTTTGCTTGTTTACTTTGCTTGTTTAGAGAGTCTTCCTCTCCTTTGACTCCCGAAAAAATTTTATAAAGATCTTAAGAATCTAGAACTATACTGAGATTGTACATAAGAAGCCTACGTTACTTATTTGCTAGTAGGATCATTTAACTGGTAGAAAGATGATCATATTTTTTTCCTTATAAATTATGTTTTAATAAATAAAAACGTATATTCGAACAATACATCAGACAAATAAAAAAGCCTCATATCCAACCTCAAGTGATATATAGTTGGAGTTTTCTAGCCTCAAACTATTAATACTCAACCACAGAAAGCTTTTATCTGAAAGACCCCCAAATTAATTCAGGATGTCTCACCCTGAGAATTTTATTACTGATAATAATGACTATGAAATAATCTTCTCCTAGTGGTAAGGATTCAAATCCTTGGTGTATAGTCTATGCCTAGAGTGTAACAAATCAAAGCAATAAACTACATGACCATACATAAGAAGATTTCTTCTCTTATTGGTGATCTCCTTGCTGATAATGAAATTGAAAGTGCGATCTATTACTCTAGAAACTATGTAAAATCTCTTCAGGAAAATTCAACAACGTCAGATCTAAAATTAAATGAGTTGTGTAAAGTAATTACTCATCTAAGTCATGAATTCAATGAGTTTTCTGACAGAAAAATAAAAGGGACTGTAACTAGGGAAGAAACTGACCTTCATAGAAAAAATATAACTGACAAGCTTTTGACATTCCTAGATTGGCTGGGTTCTCTAGAATCTACTAATGTGGAAAAGAAAGTAGTCAATAAATTTCTGGCAGAAATATCAGCAATCACTCAAAGCACTCCTTCAAAAGGAGTAAATCAGGTACCCCTCAAAAAGCATATTAAACTTTTGAATTTTCTGATGGCACTTATCATTATATGTTCAATCCTATTTCTAATAGAAACACGGAAGCCTGCAGGAGAAGACCCTAAACCTGAATACAGTATTAATCCATTAGCCGACTCAATTACTATCCATAGAGATTTGGGGAAAATTAGTTCATACTATGTAAAAACCATATTAGACTTGCCTAATCCAGATAGCATCAGCGATTTATGTAAACCCACCTTGAATTCTATATTCAATTCTATAGACACGATAGCATTAGCATCAAGAATCGAAGGTACTTCATTATCACACAGGCTAAATAAATCTATGCTACTTGAGTATAACCTTGCTATTGACAATGAAGGAGGCTTTACCATTCTTTCTAAATCCGTAAATGGTTCTTTAGTTCATGAATCTTTAGAACTCCCTCAACCAGATAAAGATTATTTACGTGCGGTTCAAGAAGAGATCAAAAAGACTAAAATAATACCAGCATATCATAGGGAACTTCAAAGTTTCATGTTCTCATATGCGACACTAACCGTGATTATTATCGCTATGTGATTGGGAGAACTTAAAATTCTTTCTAAATCATTCTCCCTTCTACTGAAACATGAGATTTTTCCTATCAAAACATCCTAAACGCATCCTCTATATGATGAATCACGGGTTCACCATTGGCCAGAATCTGAATGGCAATGATGTCAAAACGGACGGGTACACTAGCCATTCCTTTTTCATAGAGGTAGGCATCAGCTGCCCGGAAGATATGCTGCTGTTTTTGGGTACTGACTGATTCCTCAGGTCGGTGGGCGAAGGCGCCGGAACGGGTTTTCACTTCTACAAAAATGAGTTCCGCCGGCTCTAGCATAAGGGCCGCTATGTCTATTTCTGCTTTCTCAAATCTGTAATTCCGGTCCAGGATGTTATAGCCTTTGGCTTCCAGGAATTCACAGGCGATATCCTCTCCCCTTTTCCCTAGTTCTGAAGCTTTACTCATATGCTACCAGCGGTAATCTCTGTTCTTAACGGTAAATCCGGGGGGAATCCTGAACTGTGCCTCTTTAAATGGCCGAGCCGTAATACGAGTGGCTGAGGTGATCACAGTAAGTCCTTTCTGCTGTTTGATGGTTTTAACGGGAATCTTCCCTTCAAGTCCATCAACCAGGAAGTTTGCTCTTGCGCGGGTATCAGAAGGATAGTTGGTGACATCTACCTTGAGATTGTCTCGTACATAGTAGGTAAAACGCGTATCCCCTTGTTTGGCCTGGTAAATTTTCACCCTGTGTCCATTCAGCTCTACTTCTTTCCCCGTGTAGGAAGCTGCTAACTTTTCCTTATCCTTTTGGGCAATATCATTGTGTGGGTAATAGCGATAAGCCATTCTATTGTTAAAGTCCACGGAATACTGCCTGTTTGAGTCACTCACAAATACAAAGGTCTTGGCATATCTCCCCCCTTTCAGGTTTACGATATAGCTCCCATCCTTCACGTGCATGATCATCTCATTGGGAGGTTCATTTAGCTGAAGTTGGGGAGCCATTTCTCCCTTCATCTCAATTTTGTATGAGATCGTTCCTTCAAAATAAGGATGGTCTTGTGCAAACAGGGTGGAAAAGCCGAAAAGAAAGAGCAGAACTATGTGATTCATGAGCATGGTTTTAAGCATATACTTGCAGATTTCGTACCAATTATGCTGTGGGAGTTTGGTTGATCATGTCACTATACGACTGAGCCAGTAAATCAGATTCGTTGATACCGAGTAATTCCATATAATACTGACACTGAGTGAGTAGATCTTCCTCTGTTCTACTGCCATCATTATCTATAGCTTCAATCTCAGCAAAGCTTCCCAGGGTCTTTACCTCATCAATGTGAAATTTCACATTATCAATGAAATAAATCTCTCTCTTTTTGTCTACTACCTTCCAAATACCATAAGCAGCTTCCAAAGCAGATTTAAGGGTTTTGCTGTCCTGAACAGGGTGCAAGATAATTCGAGAGGTTTTAGGTCCTTCCTGATCTGACCGTTGATAAAAAATGAGATTATTCTCAATGTTTCCTTCCCTGAGCTTCAATCTTCCATTCTCACAAAGAAAGTAAGTATCTATTTGATGATCCAACCCTTTATAAAGGGCATTTTGGGACTGGAGAATTTCCCTAATCTGATCAGCCCTTTGGGTGTGAGCTTTTATTTCTACATTTATTGGCATCTGCTTATTCCTTATCAGTAGTCCAGGCACTTACTTCTATTTCTACAACCAGTTCTGGTTGAATGAGGGCGCTTACCTCCACCATAGTAGCAACCGGGCAAATATCACGAAAAACTTCTCCATGTGCTTTCCCTATTTCTTCCCAATTATCTATGTCGGTCGTATACATTCGGGTCCGGGTAACCTCCTTCATGGAGGCACCTAAATCATGTAAGGCCTGTTCTATTTTCAGCAAAATATATTGGCTTTGTTTGTAGGCATCGTAGGGGTACATAACTTCTCCCTCTTCTATGGCCGTAGTACCCGCTATTTCTACAAGATTTCCGATTCTAATCCCCCTGGAATAGCCAACTTGCTTTTCCCATAAAGTTCCCGAGGAAATCCGACTTCTTTTTTTCATTTTCAAAAAAATTTGTCCATTTTTTGTAAATAAAGCACGATTTCCTTCAGCCCACAACATGACAACGCCCTCTTGATACGTTCTACTTAGAGATAATCAATAATTTCTAACTAAAAACGCTGACACTTAAACCATTAGAAGTATTATTACGATTTTAAGGCATGAGAGAATTATTTAAAAGAATATGGTCCTTGTTGTTTGGGGAAGAAGAAGTTGACTTAGGGTCGCCGCTGGAGATACATCAGGCCATAAATAAAGTAGGAACAAAGGATACTACTGACTCTCAGCCTACCCAAGTAAAGGAAGAAAAAGTCTCAGAAGAGGTAGCTACCTCAGTCCAAAGTGCTGCCTCTGGAGAAGACATCCAAGCCTCTATTCCGGAGTCTGATTCTCCATCACCCCCCACGGCAGAGTTTACTGACTTATCAGATAATGATCCTGCTACAGAATCTTTTCAGTCAGAAACCATTACGGAAGAATCTACTTATACAGCCGATGAGTTTTATGAAGAACCTACGGATGAGGTAAATGAAGTAGAGGAGGATGTAGAAGAAGAAATGGTTGAGGATGAGGCAGAAGAGGAAGAGACAGTTGTTGAAGAAGATGCATCTAACAGTCTATTCTCAGAAGAGTTTCAGAAGGAAGAAGGTTTAAGCCCAGAAGATGAATACGAGCGTTTTGAGCGTGAACTATTGGCTCAGTATCAGCGTGAACAGGAGGGTGGTAGTGAGGATGCTGAAGAAGACTCCTCAGAGGAGTTAATTGAAGAAACATTAGAAGAAGCGACAGAAGAAATAGAAAGTGTCTCTTCAGAAATTGAGGAAGATAGTGATGAGTTAGCGTCTGAGGAGTTACTGGAGGAAGAACTGGAACCTCTCACAGACATAGATGAGACAGTGGAAGCTGAAGAAGAAACTGATGAGCTGGATGAAGAGACAGAAGATTGGGAGGATCTGGAGGAAGAAATGCTTGAAGAGGAATCAGAAGAATCTGAGCTAGATTCATGGGAAGATGAAACTTCAGATGAGGAAGAAGAAGCCATCCTTGATGAAGATGAATCCCTTGTGGACGAGGAAGATGAATTTGAGGAGGAGGATATAGTAGAGGAAGACATACTCGATGATGAGGAGGAGGAAGATTTAGAATCACTTGTGGATGAAGAATATGATACATCCGAGGAAGAGGAGGAAGATTTCACTGCAGAAGATGATGAACCCCTGGTAGATGAAGACTTGGAACCACTAGTAGATGAGGAGGATATCCATGAAGAGGAAGAAACTCTTGTGGATGAAGAGGAGGAGCCATTAGAAAATGAGGAGGATGAGCCTCTGGTAGATGAAGAATTAGAGTCATTAGTGGATGAAGAGGAGACATTTATAGCTGATGCAGAAGAGGAAGAGGAAGAAGCTATTCCTGAAGGCTTTGCCTTAGCAAGAATTGAAAGTGGTGGCCAGGGTACCCTGGGAAAACTCTTCCTGGATGGAGAATTTATCTCTTACACCCTAGAAAACGCTCCTGAGCAAGCCCTCCCTGATGGAGAATACTCGGTGGCCCTAAGAAATGAAGGGGGAAAGCATGCCACTTACTACTTCAAATTTAAGGATGAGCATAAAGGAATGCTCTGGGTGAAGGATGTAGATTCTCATCCTTACGCTATGATTCACATGGGAAATAAAGTAGAGGATAAGACGGGAGGAATCATTCTCGGGACTTCCTACAGCAATGGAGTAGAGAATGATCAGTGGACTCTTCAGAATAGTGAAGAGGCATATTTAAAAATTTATGAGAAATTAGCGGATAGAATACTTGATGGACAGGAAGTAATATTACAAATTCAGACTTCTGCCTAAGAGTAGGACCGACGCTAATTAACATGAAAAAACATTCCTCTGCTTTAGTTCAGGGATGGCTTGGCATTTTAAGCAAAGACATCACCACTGATAAACTCGCCCGTTTAAGTCATCAAATCTATCAATGGTTATCCTCTCAACATGAGGTACCTGAAATCATGATAGGCTTTGACAATCGTTTTCTAAATGATTTTCTCGCTAAAGAAATGGCTAATACGCTAGCTATTTTGGGTGCAGAAGTGTTTATCAGTCCTACCTATGCCACTGCGCCCATGGTCAGCATGGCTACCCATAAAAGACAGTCTCATCTAGGGATCTATGTCAGTGGTGCTAATCTTCCGGCTATGTATACCGGGGCACTCTTAAAGTCCCCTATGGGAGGCAGCCTAAGCATGGCAGAGTGGGCTTCTATC
>JBCDBC010000005.1:0-18336 GCA_039184535.1 Bacteroidota bacterium
GATAGTTTGAAGGTATCTATGAGCTACCAGGATGTACTACGTAAGATCCAGGACTTTGAGGGAAGTCTTCTGGGAGAAGAAGAATCTTTTGACGAAGAAGAAGAAAGCGGATTTGATGAAGGGTTCGATGAAGGAGGATTTGATGATTTCTCCGGAGAGGATGATATGTTCGCGGAAGATGATTTCGGAGACTTCGAAGATGAGTTCGGCGACGATCTGGGAGATGACCTAGGTGAAGAAGCCGGAACTGACGGAGAAGATCTTGGAGAATTTGATCCACTACCATTTGAGAATGTGATTCACTTTGTAGAAGATGTAATCTTTGACAAGACTCGTTCTGAAGTAGTGCACAACATCGAATTCATTGAAATCATCTGGACTGATCCGGGAGAGACGCTTCCTGATAAGCCACTGTGTGTATTCAGATATGAAGACATCGTTCAGACACTAGAGGGTACTCAGTGGAAGAACCGTTTCAATGACGCTGAATACAGAACATTGAAAGAAATATTCGACTTGAGATTGTTCCACAGCTTCATTATTGAAGTATCAGGTGTAGGGGTAACCACGCTTGATGAGGCTGAGGTGAGAAGACAGCAACTGACTGAATTCGAGCACCACCTGTGGAGCTACTAATAGAAAAATACCTTTTTATGAAAGCCCGTCGATTGACGGGCTTTTTTTATGCAGATAGTGTAGGTAGACTGGTCATTATAGGGCCTAACGAACCTCTCAAAATTAAAAATGGATCGGCTGCTTCAGCTGCCGTATGCTTCAAATGGCCTTGGGTCGCTTCTCTTCTCACAATCAATAACACCAAGCTAACTGAATAAGGTCATATGTTCTGGAGACTAATGGATGATCACATAGCCTCTTCTCAAGCCTAAGCTCCTAAATATCTCCTTTCTCTATGGCTTCTCGAATGACTTTGGCCTTACTTTTCCCCAATGCGGCTTCCAACTCCTCATCTGAAGCATTCTTTAACTTCTTGATAGAACGGAAGGTCTTGATGATTTTCTTCTCTGTATTGGCCCCAATTCCTTTAATGGTGGACAGTTGAGAGCGTTGACTCTTATCCTTACTTCTTAGATTCCTGTGAAAGGTAATAGCAAAGCGGTGGGCCTCATTCCTGATTTGCTGAATCAGGTATAGGGCGGGGCTCTTTTTGTCTATATGGAGTGGAATAGGATCTCCTACGGTGTAAATCTCTTCAAGCCTTTTGGCTATGCCTATCACCGGAATTTTATCCAGAAGGTCTAGTTCTCTTAGAGAATCAGCCGCATGACTTAGCTGCCCCTTTCCTCCGTCTATCACGATTAACTTGGGGAGAGGGTTACCTTCTTCCAGCTGGCGCTTATACCTTCTGTGCACGATCTCCTGCATGGAGGCAAAGTCATCAGGTCCCTCCACTGTCTTGATCTTAAAATGTCGGTAATCCTTTTTGGCGGGCTTCCCATTCTTGAATACCACCACAGAGGCGGTAGGATTGGTACCCTGGAAGTTAGAGTTATCAAAGCACTCTATGTGATCTGGAAGAACCTTCATATTCAGTGCCTGCTGAAGTTCCTCCATCATAATTTCATTGGGTGTCTTCCGCTTCTTGAAATTCTGGTTGTAGAGTTTTTCTGTCAGCAGCAGTTTGCAGTTCTTCAGGGAAAGATCTACTAAATGTTTTTTATCTCCTCTTTGGGGAACAGCAAACTGGAACTTTTCAGTTTCTTCTGAAGCTTCAGGGATAGTATGGGTAACTATTTCTGTATGGAGTTCTTCTCCTTCACTGAGTAAGTACTCTATAGCAGCAGTCAGAAGTTCAGCCTCCTCTTCCTGGTTATTTCGTTTTATCTCGAAAGAGTGGGTTTGTACGATGGCTCCATTAATCACCTTGAAGTGATTCACTACCGCCAGGTGCATTTCGGTGGCAACCGTCAGTACCTCTAGATCTGTGATCTTTTCTGATACTACCGTGCTTCTGCGCTTATAAGCTTTTACCTTTTCCAGCTTCTTTTTAAAGAACTCTGCTTTTTCAAACTCATACTTGGCAGCCGCCTCTTTCATTCTATGTGAGAGCTGATCCAGTACGGGTTTCAGATTCCCTTTCAGAACCAGCTTTACCTGATCTATCCCGGCCATGTACTCTCCCTCAGAATACCTCCCTTCACAAGGTCCCAGGCAGTTCCCAATCTGATACTCCAGGCAGACCTTAAATTTTCCGGCCTGTATGTTATTTTCTGAAAGATGGTAATTGCAGGTACGCAGATACACAAAGCTTCTGATAAGGTCCAGGATGGAATTCATGGTACCTACTGAAGGGTAAGGGCCGAAGTATAAGGAGCCGTCCTGAATTCTGTTTCTGGTACTGAATACTCGTGGAAACCGCTCTTTCTTTATGCAGATATAAGGATACGTTTTTCCGTCTTTCAGGAGAATGTTATACCTGGGTTGGTGAGTCTTGATCAGGTTATTCTCCAACAATAAAGCTTCTATCTCACTGTTGGTGATGGTAAATTCTATCTTGTCTATGTTCTGTACCAGCTTTTGAATCCGGTAGCTGTGCATTCTCCCGGAAGTAAAATAACTGCTTACCCGCTTCTTTAGATTTTTTGCCTTCCCTATGTAAATGATCGTACCATTCTTATTGAAATACCGGTATACACCAGGCTCATCCGGGAGGGTCTTAATGAAAGATTTTAGGGACTCTGCAGTAGACATAAATGCGAAAAAGAAAATTCTTTTAGTATACAAGATACGACTATATCCTACCAAAGAACAGTGCTCGGAGAAGGATAAACGTAGATAAACAGGATGTGGTGTCAGTGAGAATTAGAATCCCAGGCCTTTGTCTTTCTTTTTCTTCTTGACCGGTGCTGCTCTTAAGGTATTTTCCCTGTCAAAGTAAGTGGAATCACAGGCCAGTCGGGTATAATAACCGGGAGGGATGGCAAAAGGATCTTGCGGGAAATTCAGATCCTCATCAGCTAGTACCTTCTGCATGTATAAGGCCCAGATAGGAAGAGACTGACTGGCACCCTGGCCAAGGTCCATTCTTTCAAAACGGATGCGTCTGTCTGCACAACCCACCCATACGCCCGTGATGAGCTGAGGCATAACCCCTACAAACCAGGCATCAGAGTGATTTTGGGTAGTACCTGTTTTACCGCCAATTTCATTTTTGAAATCATACTGGTACCTCAGCCTGCTGGCAGTACCTCCGGGCTCATCTACTACTCCTTTCAGGAGCTCTACCATTTCATAGGCTTTGATGCTACTGAGAACTTGATTAGTTGTGGGAGAGAACTCCTGTATGACGTTTCCGTTTCTGTCTTCTATGCGAGTAATGAAAATGGGTTCTACCCAAACGCCCTTATTCACGAAAGTGCTATAAGCACCTGTCAGTTCCAGTACGTTTAGATCACAGGTTCCTAGACATAGGGCTGGTACGGCCTCCAGATCACTTTTAATGCCCATCTTTTTGGCGTAGTCCACAACTACCTGTGGACCTATATCTTTCATAAGACGGGCTGTAATGAGGTTAGTGGAGCTTGCTAGCCCTCTACGTAGGGTCATCATCCCTCCTACAGAATTATTAGAGTTGCTGGGGCTCCAACGCTCCCCTTCTCCATCTACATTTTCAAAGAAGACCGGTTGGTTTAGGATTTCATCGCAGGGCTGTCTGCCATTATCCATGGCGGCTGCATACACAAAAGGTTTGAAGGTAGATCCTACCTGTCTTTTTCCTTTGGCTACATGGTCATACTTGAAATGCTCAAAGTTGATGCCGCCTACCCAGGCCTTGATATAACCTGTAACAGGATCTATAGAGACCAGACCAGTTTCCAGGTATTTGGCGTGGTGCAGGATAGAGTCTTTAGGCGTCATGACCGTATCCACATTTCCTTTCCATGTGAATATGCTCATCTTACGGGGCTCATTGAAGCTGTCCCGTATTTCCGTATCAGTTTGTCCGGCTCGCAAACCGGCAGCATAGCGTCCACTTTGACGCATGAGCACGTTTACTATGTCTGGATCATTTCTGAATGGGCGAGTGATCTTTAAATGCTCCTCAAAGGTTTCTTGCCTGGCAGATAGATGCTCTTCTACTGCCTCCTCCGCATAGCGTTGTAGGCGGGTATCTATGGAAGTATATATTTTGAGTCCATCAGTGTAAAGGTTATAGCCTCTCTCCTTACACCATTTTCCCATGAAGATCCTGATGTGTTCACGGAAATAAGGGGCCAGCCCTTCTACGTGTTCTTTTCCTCTTGCCGCCAGGTCAAGGGGAAGGCCCTTTACACTGTCTAATTCTGTCTCAGGAAGGGAGAGAAATCCATTCTCCACCATTTTATTGATGACTACATTCCGCCTAAAGGTAACTGTGTCAGGGTTCAAGTAGGGATTGAAGACCCCTTGCCCCTTCAGCATGGCTACCAAAACGGCTGCTTCTTCCAGAGCTACTTCTTTAGCGGGTTTCCCAAACAATCTTCTGGCCGCCATTTCCACTCCATACGTCTGTCCGTAGATACTTACGGTATTCAGGTAGGCAGTGAGAATTTCCTGCTTGGTAAAGCGCTGTTCCAGGATAGCTGAGACTATGACCTCTTTAATCTTTCTGGTTACTGTACGCTGAGTCCCTACAGCATCAAAAAGGTTTCTGGCCAGCTGCATGGTAATGGTACTTCCTCCACTAGTAGTACCTCTCAGGTATCTGATGATGATAGCCGGCACCGTATTCATGTCCAGGCCTGAATGACGATAAAAACGTAAATCTTCTGTGGCTATCAGCGCATCTATGAGGTGGGGAGAAATCTTGTGTAGAGGAATGTTTACTCTATTCTCGCGTGTATAAAAGTTCTGTAATACCTCTCCATCCAGAGAGATCACTTGAGTAGCGAGATTAGACTGGGGGTTTTCAATTTCATCTAATGGGGGTATGTCTTTACCCACTAGGATGATGGCGATAAGAAGAATAATTCCGACGATTCCCACTAAGCCTAAGAAGAACTTACGAGGGAGTGAAAAGGATCTCTTTCTGGAATTCTGAGCTTGATTCTCTTCTGTGCCCTTACTCTTCTTGGATAATCTGCTCATATAGCACGGTATTAAGAAGCAAAGACCGGAAGCATAATCCAACGACTTTTCTCCTTAGTGTGCGTTGTACTCTTAGGCTCCCAGTAGACCAAAGATATTATATATTTTTGGATATCTGCCACTCTTTGAAAAGCACAGAGGGAGAAAATCTTCTGTAAACAGACCAGAAAACTATTTTCCCATGATGTTTTGATAGAAGCTGATGTAGTCTTCCATCCGCTTTTTACCGTAAGCCGTTTTGAAATTGGTGTGAGTAATGAAGAAGATTTTGTCCTCTTCTGTTGTGAGAATTTCTTTTCCTACATCACTATCTGTAAAGGTGCGGATATATTTCTCGGCATCTTCTACACTGGAAAATCTACTGATGTATGGGAGAAGTTTTTGGGTTTTGGTATATGCAAAAGTGAATACTCTAAGCTTCTGTCCTTTGAACTCCGCCTTATTGAAGTCAGAGATCTTAGACTGAACCTCAGATTTCTGCAACTCTGAGCTTACGTACATCAGGACAAAGATTCTGTCGCTCTTTTTTACGTCCTTACTGAAGCCTTTAAATCTGGGATCATTAGGATCTACTTCTTCTTGTGGTTTTGTATCCTCAGCTACTTCCTGTGGGTTAGCTTCACTGAAGCCCTGATCCAGTAGCCTAAGGGTTTCTTTAGCCTGGGGTGTTACATCCGCTTCAGGATAGGCACCCACCAGCTCTGTGAGAATAGTCTTCATACTATCTCTTTTACCCAAATAGCCATATGACATCCCTCTTATGAAGTATACTTCTGGCTTCACAAAACCTTCTTTGGATTTATACTTCTCTATGATGTACTCACTGAATTCTACGGAGGTCCTGAATTGCTTCCCCTGATATGAATTGTACAAGCCTTCATAGGCTAGTTCATAATCCTGCTCATCTTCCTTCAGAACGTTAGGATCTTTTCCTTGTATCAGATAGGCGTAGACAGAATTCGGGAATTCATTGAGAATGAAATTTTTCTGTGCTTCAGCTATAGGAGATTTCTTTTCAGAATATAGCTGGTAGAGCGCATAGCGTGCACGCAGTGTATACTCCGACCCTTCAAATCTGTCAAGTAAGTTTTCAAGGGTAGAAATGGCAGAATCTGGTTCCTCCAGTTTCTGGAAATAGATTTGCCCCAGCATGTATAAAGCTTCTTCTACTTTTGAGCTGGCCAATGCCTTATCTTCCTCTGTTGTAGGGATATCCTTATAGTAGTTATACTTATCTCCCACAGATTTCAGTAAGGTGCTGTCTACTTCTTCTGGGGCACTGTTCTGTTCTTGCTTTGCGTCTGCAAAGGATGCAGAACTAAGCGCTTTATTTTTTCTGCGCCAGTTATCTTCATTCTTTCGGTTTCCCCATAGCTGCTGGAACTCTATCTTGCCATTGGAAACTGTGGCTGGTGTGTCAAAGTACCACTCTCCTCCCTGTCCTTTATTGGATTTACCGTTTGGGTTGTTCAGAGCGTATAGGTTGTCGAGGTTACTGTTTGACAGCTGACTTTCCAGTTCTTTGGCTTGTAGTGCCTCTTCTTTTCTTTTTTCTTCAGCTATCACTAGGTCTACAATAGAATCCAGTTCCTCCTTGGGCAGCTCCGCCAATACCAGCATAGAGTCCTGATAGGTGATGGTTTCTTTATAGGTAATATATTCTCCTAGTGTCTTAGCTAGTCTCTTAATGTCTTCATACTCGCTCATTTCTGTGGTTACTACCTGAGCAGCACTGTCATAATAAGCTTGAGCTTCCGGGTATTTCTGAAGATGGTCAAAGTAGATCTGACCAGATTTATAGTAAGAAAGCGTCTTCTGAACAGGATCCCCTGTACTCGCCTTTAGCGACTGACGTAAAAACTCCAGGGCATTTTGCAGGCTGTCATTCTTATGCTCCAGTAAAGCAAACTCATAGTAGATCTTATCCAGGTTTTCCTCATTCTTCTCGTCTTTCATCAGTCGGGTGAGATATTTCTCCACCGCGTCATCACTATCCTGTTCATGAAACTGGACATATAACCTGGCAATCTTCATCTGGGTACGGAAGCGGAACTCATATGCATCTGTATTTTTGAGTACTTTTTGATAGTGCTCCAGACTTTTTGGGTAGTCTTTTAGGTAGTCATAAAGCTGCCCCAGAAGATAGTGGGCTCTGGCTCTTCTCCTTCTGACAGAAATATTATCTACTTCCTCTACCAGAATACGAGCTGCATCAGCATACTCTTCTTTTTCCAAAGCCAGTCTGCTTCTGAATACGGCAAGATCGGCTAGCAGTGCTTTGTCTGTGATTACCCGGTTTCCAAATACAAAGTTGTCTTCCAGAATGTCTTCGGACATGGTTTTATTCTCCATCTGGTAGAAAGTCTTGGCTATCCACAGATAGGTTTCTGGTACCCTGTCAGACTCCGGGAACTTTTCAATGACTTCATCAAAGTTCTGCATGGCCAGGCTGTAGTTCTGCTTGTAAAACCACGCGATTCCATTCAGAAGCCTTCCGTCATCTATATAATTTCCGTTGGGGTGTTTAAAAATGACTACATCATTCTTTTTGATGATTTCATCCAAATCTCCATTGAAGGCAGAAATTTCTTGTTCGCTTCCATAGTTGATTACCTCAATAAAGCCCTCATAGGGAAATTTATACTGGTCTTCCAACTGGGCGGTAGTGGTATTTAGTAACTCATTGGCATTATAATAGCCATTAAAATAGGAGGTGGTGTTATGATAAAATCTGGAAGGAAGATTCTTCTTCTCCTTGTTACAGGAAATCATTACGAGGAGGACCGCAATTAGGAATAATTTTGTACTTTTAGCTCCGGTCATTTTCAAAGAAATTACACGCGAAGATACCTTCGGGTTTTGTACTATATTTGAGAGTCTAAAATTAATCAATTCTTTCTAAAGCTTTAGGGCTATATGCTTAAAGAATTATACAAGCAGATAGTAGAAAAACTCACTAAAAGATATCGCATCGAATTTATACATGATGAGACGCTTTATCAATCCAGAGTTTTAGTACTAAAACCTATTAAGGCTATCGTCATAATAGGACTTGCTATTATTTTGATCATAGGAGGTACCGCATCACTTATTGTGTTTACTCCTGGGATACGTAAGCATATACCTGGCTATCATAATCCTGAATACGATCAAACCTTAGGCGAACTGATAGCTCAGATAGATGAACTAGAAAGAACGAGATCAGCACAAGAGTCTGTGTTACAGAGTCTTCAGCAATTTGCGGGCCTGAATCCTGATGAAGTGGCCTTGGCTGAAGGATCTGAAGGAGGAAAAGCGAAAAAAATCCCTCTTCAGCAGGAAAATACACAGATTGCTAACGCAGGAAATAAAGCATCTGTTGCACAAACACAGGCATCACCACCTGTTACCCGCACATATCAGGCTAATCCTGGTCAGATTCCGACCGTTAATGCAATGGATGAGGTAGGATTAGTGCATTTATTTTCACCTTTAAAGGGAGAAATCAGGAAAAAATTTGATGAGGAAGAACCTCATTATGGAATAGATATTGTTGCAAATGAGAATGAGCTGATCCGTGCAGCAACTGACGGCTTTGTCATTCTTAAAGAATATTCTGAAGAGAATGGACACGTTATTGGGATTGCCAGTTTGCAGTATGATATTGTGACTTTCTACAAACACAATAGCAATACACTAAAAGAGGTAGGCCAATACGTTAAAGCTGGTGAAGCAGTAGCTGTAATTGGAAATTCCGGAGAAAACTCTTCAGGACCCCATTTACATTTTGAAGTCTGGTTTCAAGGAAAACCACAGGATCCACAAATTTATCGTTCATTCGAGTAATTTTTTTACTGTCGTCTACTTTGTTAATTTGATTGCACATGTTTGGAAGCAAAAACGAAAATAACTCAACAAGCTCTACCCCAAAAATGACTGAAAGAGGCCGTAATGTAATTTCATCCGGAACTGTTATCGTAGGTAACATTAACGCCGAAGGCGATCTAAGAGTAGAAGGAAAAGTTATCGGTACGCTGGTATGCGGTTCCAAACTGGTAGTAAGCGAAACAGGACTGATAGAAGGTAATGTTGACGCTCGTAATGCTACCGTAGAAGGAGAAATCAAAGGAAACGTAGTTTCTCGTGAACTTCTTCAGATCGACAAAACCGGAAAAATCTTCGGAGACATTTTCACTCAGAAACTCGTCGTACAGATGGGTGCTATCTTTACAGGTAGCAGTAGTATGAGCGAAGCTGCCAAAGATGTACTTACTAAGTCTCCTCAGAGAGCTAAAGAGCTTCTGGCTAAGGCATCTAAGGATAGCCTCAGTTCAAATGGTGATAAAAAGCCTGAACTGAAGAAGGCTACAGGCCAAACCAGATAAATCTGGATGCACTGAACTTAAGGTACGCTCTGCCTTATGTCAGACAAAAAACCTGTACATAATTACATAAAATACGCAGGCTTGGGTTTTGAAATCCTTGCCTGCATCCTCATATTCTGTGGGATAGGATATGGTCTAGATTCATGGTTAGAAACAGAAAAGCCATGGTTCTTACTCACCTTTGCCCTACTGGGGTGTGCTGCCGCTATATACCTCATGATAAAAAGCCTTAAATAAATAGGTTTTTCATCTTTCTTTCCTAGATTTGCAATCCTGATTTTCGATGATTATTCCGTCAATTTCAGATAGGTAATACTTAAGCTCTTTACCGTGAGTATTCCACGCTTCATTACCATCATTCTATTGCTGATTATAGTCTTAACAGGGGTAGGATACCTGATTGCTCAGAGATATGGATATGAGCCCTTAGCTGTGGTAGTAGCTATCTCTTTAAGTGGTCTTTTGACCATGGTTGCCTACACTTTATCTTATAAAGGACTGGACAAAAAAGAGACCACTACTTTCGTAGCGTATCTGCTGACGGGCATGTTTGCCAAGATGCTTGTGGGGATTCTAACTGTAATCCTTATTGCGCTGGAATACAAGGAGATAGTGAGTGAGTATGTTGTGAGCTTTTTCTTAGCATACTTTGTTTTTACCGCGTTTGAAGTTTATGGTTTAATGCGTAAATTGCGCGCGAAAATTTGAACACTACTCAATTTTTTAGGAAGAGAAATTTTCTATGTCCATTAAGAAAGCGCTCCTTTGCTTTGTTGTATTTCTAGCAATAAACGGGGTTAGAGCTGCTGATGAACCCTCAGCTGATCACCACGGAGAGGAATTTGATGCCAAAACTACCATCCTCCACCATATCCTGGATACACACGATTGGCATATCACGGATATTCCCGCAGGTAAGGATGAACACGGTCATACCAAGTACAAGCCAATAGCGCTTCACTTACCCTGGATGTTCTATTCTTCCAGAGACGGATTTGTGTTTGCTGCTAATACGCATGCCCTTGAAGAAAAAGGGTATATGGTTTCTCATGAGAAACTATATGCAGTTAAAGCTGGAGGAGATCATTCTCACAGTGATGGTGAACATCATTCAGAAGAAGGGCATGCTGAAGAAGCTCACGCAGAAGGTGGAGACCACGCACATCCGGCTAACGCAGATACAAGTGTAAGCATATTAGACTTGTCTATTACTAAGACAGTTCTACAGATGTTGCTGATAGGGCTATTATTGGTATGGTTATTTACCAGCATAGCTAAGGCATACGTTAAGCGTGAAGGACAGGCACCTAAAGGAGCTCAATCTTTCTTTGAGCCTATCATTGTATTTGTAAGAGAAGACATAGCCAAGAACTACCTGGGAGATAAGGCTGATAAGTTTTTGCCTTACCTACTTACGCTCTTCTTCTTTATATGGTTTGCGAATCTATTAGGGCTAACGCCTTTCAATTCTAATATAGCAGGGAATATTTCTGTAACGGCGGCACTGGCTGTGCTCACCTTTATCCTGATCCAGTTTAACGGAACCAAGGATTACTGGCAGCACATCTTTAATACGCCTGGAGTACCCTGGTGGCTAAAGTTTGGAATTCCTTTGATGCCCATCGTGGAGCTGATAGGACTCTTTACTAAGCCTTTTGCCTTGGCAGTACGTTTGTTTGCAAATATTACAGCAGGCCACTTTATGGTATTGGGTCTGATCTGTCTGATTTTCATCATGGGTAAAAATGGGACTGACTTTGCGGGAGGAATGGGAATTATGCCCATCTCAGTGCTGTTCACTACGGTGATCTTTGCACTGGAAATGATCGTGGCCATCATTCAGCCTTACATCTTTACGCTGCTGACAGCGGTGTTTATAGGTATGGCGATGGAGTCTCATGATGATCATCACTAAGAGTTTGAATTAAGAGTTTATTCATTCATAAATATTTTTCTATGGAGACCATCGGTATTATGGGTGCCGGAATCGGCGCCGGTCTGGCAGCAATAGGAGCAGGAATGGGTATCGGTAGACTGGCTGCAGCGTCAGTAGAGTCTATCGCCAGACAGCCAGAAGCTTCAGGAGACGTACGTGGTGCGATGATCCTGACAGCTGCCTTCATTGAGGGTGTAGCCCTTTTTGGAGAAGTAATCTGTCTGTTAGCTGTTCTTAGATAGTCAGAACAATGGAAAAAAGGTCGGGGGAATGCCCCGGCCTCCTTCTCCTACATTATTAACTGAAAGAATTAAAAGATTTATTATAAACCCTTATGGAAATTATAACTCCTCAGTTAGGATTGTTCCTCTGGACCCTCATCATCTTCCTGGCCTTCTTTCTCATTCTACGTCGCTTTGCGTGGAAGCCTATTATAGGTGCGATTAAGTCAAGAGAAGAATCTATTGAGAATTCTCTAAGCGAAGCTAAAAGAGCCAGAGAGGAAATGGAGCAGTTAACTACGCAGAATGAAAACCTCCTGAAAGAAGCTCGTGCAGAAAGAGACAAAATCATCAGAGAGGCAAATGACATGCGTGATAAGCTGGTAGAGAAAGCTAAGTCAGAAGCTTCTGCCGCTGCTCAGGCTGAAATGGACAAGGTAAAGCAGCAGATAGAGGCTGAGAAAAGTGCTGCTCTGAATGAAATCAGAAGTACTTCCGGAGCTATGGCCATAGAGATAGCTGAAAAAATTCTCCGTAAGCAGTTTGAAGACAAAAAAGCACAACAGGCATTTGCTGAGAAGTTGATCTCTGAGTTGAGCCAGAACTAAGAATACTATGGTTGAAGATCGCATAGGTTATAAATACGCTAAATCCATCTACAGCCTTGCAGAGGAGAAGAAAGCTCTGAAGGATGTGCATGCGGATATGCAACTCTTGCAGGAAACTATCTCAGAAAGTAGAGAGCTAAGGAACTTCCTTGACAGTCCTATCATCAAGACGGATGCTAAGGAAGAAGTGCTGACCAAAATTTTTGGGAAGAAGTTTAAGTCTGAGATAAGCACTACCCTCCTACAGTTACTGGTTAGAAAAGGAAGAGAATCTTTCCTGCCTCATGTAGCTTCCTCTTTCCTGGACATGTATGATAAGGCACACAAAATCATACGTGGGGTGCTGACTAGCGCACAAAAGATACCTGCTGCTATGCTGAAGAAGATTGTAAAGGCCGTAGAGGATAAAACAGGTGGAAAATTTGAAGTAAGTACAGAAGTAAATCCAGATCTCATAGGCGGGTTTACCCTGAAAATAGATGATCAGCTTTTTGACGGAAGTGTTTCTTCTTCTATCAGAAGGCTAAAGCAAGATTTATCAGTTTAATAGAACATCACCCTTAGGGGAAAACATACAGTAAAAACAAAATAATCAATTAAATCATATGGCTGCTGTAAGACCTGAAGAAGTCTCCTCAATACTCCGCGAACAGCTTTCCAACTTTTCTTCTGCTGCCCAATTAGAAGAAACAGGTACCGTACTCCAGATTGGTGATGGTATTGCCAGAATTTACGGACTTACCAAAGTAAGAGCAGGTGAGCTAATAGAATTCGAAACAGGATTGAAAGGAATGGTACTGAACCTGGAAGAAGATAACGTAGGTGCAGTACTTTTCGGTGAGTCTACCGGAATTAAAGAAGGCGATACTGTGAGAAGAACAGGTAACATCGCCTCTCTAAAAGTAGGTAACGGTGTATTAGGCCGTGTAATTGACCCCCTGGGTGAGCCTATAGATGGAAAAGGACCTATCCAGGGAGATCTGTATGATTCACCATATGAAAGAAAGGCTCCTGGGGTAATCTTCCGTCAGCCAGTGAATGAGCCACTTCAGACTGGTATCAAAGCGATTGACTCTATGATTCCTATTGGTAGAGGGCAGCGTGAGTTGATCATTGGAGACCGTTCTACAGGTAAGACAGCTATTGTCGTTGATACCATTATCAACCAGCTGGAAAATCATAAAAACGGAGAAACAGTATACTGTATCTACGTTGCCGTAGGACAGAAAGCATCTACTGTAGCACAGGTAGTAAAAGCCCTGGAAGATGCAGGTGCTATGGAATATACAGTAGTAGTAGCTGCTCCGGCTTCTTCTCCTACTCCACTTCAGTTCTTCGCGCCATTTGCTGGTGCAGCTATTGGAGAATTCTTCAGAGACACGGGTAAGCCAGCATTGGTCATTTATGATGACTTATCCAAGCAGGCGGTAGCCTACCGTGAGGTGTCCTTGCTACTAAGACGTCCTCCTGGTCGTGAGGCTTATCCTGGGGACGTATTCTACTTACACTCTCGTCTTCTGGAGCGTGCCGCCAAGGTGATTGCAGATGATGACATTGCGAAGAATATGAACGACCTGCCTGAGTCCTTCAAGCCATTGGTGAAAGGTGGTGGATCTCTTACGGCACTTCCTATCATTGAAACCCAGGAAGGAGACGTTTCTGCTTATATACCTACTAACGTGATCTCTATCACGGATGGTCAGATCTTCCTGGAGACCAACCTCTTCAACTCTGGGGTACGTCCTGCGGTAAACGTGGGTATCTCCGTATCTCGTGTGGGGGGTTCTGCACAGATCAAGCCGATGAAGAAAGTATCAGGTACTCTGAAGCTTGACCTGGCTCAGTTCCGTGATCTGGAAGCCTTTGCCAGATTTGGGTCTGACCTGGATAAAGCTACTCAGAGACAGCTTGAGCGTGGAAAGAGATCTGTACAAGTACTAATCCAGAAGCAGTATAGCCCGGTAGCAGTAGAGAAGCAAGTAGCTGCTATTTATGCTGTATCTCGTGGGTTTGCTGATACTGTGCCGGTAGATAAGATCAATGAGTATGAGGCAAGACTGATTCAGGAAATCGATATGGCTGCTCCGGAAATCTTCGAACAAATCAAAGCTAAAAAATGGACTGACGAAGTGCAGAGTGCATTGAAAGAAGTTTCTGAAAAAGTGGCAAAAAGTTTTGAATAATTAGGAAGTCTCCATGCTTCCTCAAATATACAGATAGCAGTTTATGGCTAATCTTAAGGAAATAAAGGGCCGAATAAAGACAGTTAAAAACACCCGTCAGGTGACTAATGCCATGAAGATGGTAGCAGCTGCAAAGTTGCGTAAGGCACAGGACAGGATGTTGCAACTCAGACCTTATGCTTCTAAACTGAAAGAAATTATCGGGAATGTTATTTCTGCAGTAGAACAGGATGAAATCCCCTCTCGTCTTGTTGAGCAACGTGAAGTAGATAATGTACTAGTTATCATAGTTACTTCTAATCGTGGGTTGGCAGGACCTTTCAACTCTAATATTATCAAGCATGCCAATGCTTTCATACATAAGCACTATGCTGATAAAAGGGAGGAAGGAAAGCTTCACATGTTATGCATTGGGAGAAGAGGATATGACTACTATAATAAGCGTGGGTATTCTCTTATAGGAGAAAACCATGATGTATTCACTAAACTCTCTTTTGATCTGGTAAATGAGGTAGCTGACAGGGTATTTGAAGGTTTCCTTTCCGGAGAATTTGACAAGGTACACCTTGTATTCAATGAGTTTAAGAATGTAATGTCCCAAAATAGATTAGTAGAAGACTTCTTACCTTTAGCGGTTGACACGCTTGAAACAGAGGAAGAAGAAGGAGGGCTGAATATGGACTACATCTTTGAGCCTGATAGAGAGCAGATTCTGACAGACCTGATCCCAAGGGCTTTACGTATCCAGCTATTCAGAGCTGTACTGGAATCTAATGCTTCTGAGCAAGGTGCCAGGATGGTGGCTATGGATAAGGCTACGGAAAATGCAGAAGAGCTACTGAGAGACCTGAAGATTAGCTTTAACAAAGCCCGTCAGGCTTCTATTACCACAGAGATTCTGGAAATTTCTGCTGGTGCAGATGCTTTGGCTGCTCAGTAAACAATACACACACATTCAATATCACAACACAAACAGGTTGGCTCGAAGGAGTCAACCTGTTTTTTTAGTCACTAATTCTCCTTCTTTTAGCGTTATCAATTTACAGCACGTAAACTACATGATCTTTGTCCTTTCCAGACGGTGATAGTAGGATTGCATAACATTTGATAACCTGTTACTGAAAACCTGTTGCGCCATGAGTTACTATAAGGTGATTGAAGGAATCAAGTATGACCGCAAGATTCTTGAGACCGTTGACGATTTGATCGTTAATCATTCCTCCTCATTTATCACTCTTCCCGTAGTTCAACAGATTTGGCCGCTGGCAAATGATGGTCAGGGCATCACTCCCTCAGAAAAAAGAAGCCTTTACTACCTTCTCTCTACTTACCAATGGGAGCGGGACGCAGAACAATGGCTCAGAACTCAGTTGGAAGAACCCAAGGAAAGCATAGGTGAACTCATTCATAGGGTGGTAAGAGAGCAGTATGGATTGACTGGGATGGAAGTGGATATTGAAGAAGCCGAAGTAAAGCAGCAACAAGCCCTGGTAGAAATGGGATTCCCTTTCCAGAAAGCACTGGAGAAAGCCATCAACAGCTTGGTAGAAGGGAAGTTTACCGCTACTCCCTACCTTACCCCCAGAGAAGCTATTGGGAATGAATATCAGCTACTGGGAGAAAATGCCGCGAGTAAAGAACAGGTAAATCTAAAGCTGAAGGAACTGCTAAATGCCGGAAGCAGAATTAAGCTCCTTCCCTGGATAGCAGAAATGGAAGCCATGGAAGACCAGGAAGAGAAAGAAGAGTTCCTGACCAAACTGTCAGATGAGGTGGATGTCATTTTCCCCACAGAAATGGAATCTGTCAAAGACTATTGGATCTTTTATCTCACCATAGAGGAAATTAGCTACCTGGGATGGATACTCATAGACAGAGAATCCATCGTAGCGCCTTATATTTACGGGGATAATTTCTAACCTAAGTTTGAATTGCTAACTTCTGTCCAACATCTATGCTTTTGGAAGCTGATCTTCCCTAATTTTAGTTACAATAGTTCGCTATTCTAAAAAAAATTAGGTTGTCAAAACCCAATATCCTAGATTTTATCCTTCGAATTATCTGGTTAAAATATAGGCTTAGAATCCCCACAAATGAACCCTTTTCCATTCAGAGTACTCATGTCGGCATTACTGATCAGTAGTACTGCCTGCACGTCTACCTATACACTTTCTGTCAAGGAAGTCAATCCACTTACCTCTAACCTAAGAGAGGTCTCCGGTCTCACATTAGATTCAGAAAAGCAGCTGTGGGGCCTTAATGATAGTGGGAACCCAGCTACACTTTATAAAATAGACCAGAAGGGGAATCTCCTGGATTCCGTGAGTATAGAAGGGTCAATTAACAAAGACTGGGAAGCCCTTACCATAGATCCTGAGGGAATCTTTTATATCATTGATGGAGGAAATAATGGCCATAACCGAAAAGACTTAAAGGTCTATAGCTGGGATATGTTTACCAAAGAGGTGAAAACCATTCCCTTTTCATATGAGAATCAAACTGAATTCCCTCCTGCAGAAGATAAAAAGCTTTTTGACCTGGAAGCTGCTTTCTGGGCCCAAGGGAATATTTACCTGATAGGGAAAAATAGATTTGGAGCTGCTGAAGCAGGAGCGAATGTGTATCAGCTTTCTCTCAAGGATGGCAGCTCGTCAGTTAGTCCTTTCACTAAGTTGGATTTGGGTAAGTTTGTAGCTACAGATGCGGCTCTTTCTCCTTCAGGTACCTTGGCCGTTCTGACCTACCGCTTGGCACCATTCCCTAATGTGCCTGGCTTACAGAGTCGACTCTTTCTCATAGACAACTGGAAGGGAGAAGGTTCCTATACCATTACAGCTTCCAAGAAGGTCCCACGTAAAGGCTTTCTGAGGCAGTATGAAGCCATAGAATGGATCAATGATGAGGAAGTCATCATCGGTAGTGAAGAAATCAGAGGTAGAGGTCCTGTTCTGATGAAAGTAAGCTTGAAGAAGAGGAGGTAATTCTAACAAGTTAAAGAGGTAGACTTAACTAAGCTAATAAAAAATGGAGCGGCGAATTTAGTCGCTGAAAGAAACACTGGTCAGTATCCGCAAATAGGCAGCTAAAGCAGCCTGTCCATTGGCCCGTGATTTTTCTAGATATAGCATTTGCCAGATATAACATCTATGTTATTCTTGGGGATGAGAAGCAGCGTCAAACGGAATCTAGCGTAGCACATGCTAAAGCTCTCAATAGAGACGCGAGATGCCGCATGGCCCTTCTACCTACCGCTTCTATCCCTGCAGCATGACAAAGGGATAGTAACATCCGGCTCCATCGGAGCCAAATACAACTAGTCCGAAGGAACACCAACAGCTTGGCTCCATCGGAGCCGAACCTAATAGATCAGCCAAACCCTATCCCTCCTGGCGTAAATCCCGAATTCGTTTTCTGGCTTCCACCGAGAAGAGGCTACCGGGGAAAGTGGTAAGTAGTTCCAGATAATACTTCATGGCATTCTCCGGATCATTCAGGGTATAATCGTGAATTCTGGCCTTGGTATAAAGGGCATCATCACCGTATATGTCATAGATAAAACTTTCCAGTATCCTGTCTATGAATTGTAGAGCCAATTCTATGTTATTTTGCTTAAGGAAGATATTCACCTTCTCCCACATAATCTCATCAGACAGACTATGGTTTGGATACTCAAAAGCCAGAGAATCCAACAACTCCAGAGACTCCTGATATTTCCGCTGATAGCTCAGAAGCTGCGCATTGGCAAAAATCTCCAGGGCCGTGGTGGTGGTATCTAGTCCGGTATTATCCAGTATGGTCAGATTCAGCCTGATGGCGTCATTAGATATGTCGTTAGAGGTATTGTCCTTGATGGCACTTAGGAGCGCCTCAGACAGATTAAATTCACCTTTATAGTAAGAGAGTTGTGCCAGCTTATACTTAGCCAGGGCACGTATCTGA
>JBCDBC010000006.1:0-18260 GCA_039184535.1 Bacteroidota bacterium
AGACTTATAGGGAAAGTTGTCAAACCCTATAACGGCATTATGTTTTTGAATCGTAACGGCACTCATACAATTTTCCTTTTTGGTAATTATGGCTAAATGATCTCTCGTTTTTCTTAGTATAATTAGCAGCCAGGGATCATGGGGGAAGTAGGAGGAACAGTCCATTGGACCGTTCGGGATAACTTCCTGAAAACTAGCTGATAATTTATCTAATTCTGTTTCCAAGAAACAGGACATGCTTTCAGAAAGTCTGTATTGTTGCGTGGCTTGCTGAAAGTATACTGTTATCAGTATTTAGAGAGCAGGGAAAATTTATTTCGGTGGGATGATGGGAAGTTCTATTCTACTGAGATATGCCTCACCACGATGAAACAAAAGTTGGGTAGAATCCATTTCCAGAATATGGTTATTAGGAGAAAGTTCAGGATTAAATTCAAAATTATCCTTATCTCCTCCGGCTATGGAAATACGAATTTTATGTCCTTTTTTAAATACCCATGAAGTGGGTAACATATCAAATCGCATCTTCAAGACTTTCTCATCCCTGAAAGGATAACGATCATATTGTGCTTTTTTGTACCCGTGCCATGGAAGATCAGGCTTTACATCAAATTTATGGTCAATTTGTTCGTCATCATCGTATTCTTTGTGCCATCCAGCGCGTAGTTGCCCTTCTGTCACATACTGGGATTTTCCTTTTTCATCCACATCACACAGATAAACAAACACGTCCGCATCCTGCACATTGGATGAAACATATAACTCTACCACTGGATGGCCGGTTACTTCTGTATCATTCTCCAGTTTATCTGTTTCATACAGATAGGCCTTCTTATCCTGTTCATCTCTGTACATGATTTTTTCTGGGCTAGAAGTATACATCAGCCACCTGTTCTTCCCTTTCTTTCCATAACTAGAACTGTGAGAATAATCTACCTCATAGGTATCTATTCCGCCGGTAGCAGGCGTTTTCGAGAGCTGGTTCCCTTCCTGCAAATAGAAAGATGTAAGTTCCTGCCTTTTAATAGGCCACTCATTTTCAGCTCTCCAGCCCTTATTCATGACGTAGAGGTACACGGGTGGTTCACGGTCTATCCCATTTTCTATGCCTTTTAGGTAGTGATCCAGAAAGCGGATCTGCTCTAGGGTGAGCACCTCCCAGTAGTCATTCTTCAGACCAAAAGCTTTACGGTAAGGCTTTACGTAGGTAGGGAAATGTCCCCTGGGGGCCATAAATAACTTAGAGGGGTTGGTTTCCCGGAAGGTAGAAAAAAACTTGGTAGTCCCTCTTGTAAACCCATCAAACCAGCCACCTACATGATAAATTGGGATACCAGACTCTGCTATTTTATCAGCGTAATAGCCCGGACTGGACCTCATATAGCCCACCTCAGAATACGGCGCTGGACCACGACTATCAAAATACCCATACCCCTTTTCCAGAAAACCTGCTATGGATACATTATCGGCATGTTCCTTAATGGCTTTGGTATATAAATTTTCAGGAGGATTAGATGCCCAAAACTTAGGGGCACTATCAGCAGAAGCTAACAAAGGTGATGTCAACTTTACGGGTCTTTCATCTATCAACTTACCATCCTTATTTTCATCTAAGACAGGGGTAGCGGGAAAGACAAAGGAGCCAAAATCATATTGGCTCTGATTCAATCTGTACAGCCGCTTCCCAAAATTAGATACCCACTTAGTAGCTGCAATGCCTCCCGGCCTGTTTCCAGCGGTATACATTTCAAAGCCTATCACCTCTGGTACAATGCATTTGAGGGCATCTGGCTGTTGGGCAGCCGTCATATACTGTGCCCAGCCCAGATAAGAAGGGCCGATCATTCCCACCTTAGGTTGTGCCCAGGACTGCCTGGTGATCCACTCTATGAGTTCCTTATTATCCTTTCCTAACTGAGGCATGAGGGGAAGTTGCGACCCAAAGGATGCGCCTGTACCCCTCATATCTGCTACCACAAGGGCATAGCCATAGGAGATGATGGTAGAAGCATAGTCAAAGGTAGCCTGATCATAGACTGGTCCCCATCCGTTCCCTGTTAAGCCAGAAGCTAGTTTTTTCACCAGCCCCATTTTAGGAATGAAGGAAGATCTGTTATAAGGTGTACTGATAAACACTACCGGAAAGTTCTCCGCTTCAGGCCCCTTATCTGGCAGAAATATGTCCACCGCCAATAGCACCCCATCAGACATAGGGACATATTGAGATGTTTTCTTATGGCTTTTATAGACAGGAGAAGAATATCCCTCATACTGGAGATAGAAACTCTTCTTGGGGGATTGTGCTGATAAACTAAAGGAAGAAAAGCTTATTAGCCCACTTAAAAGTATAATGGAACGGATTAGAGACCTGGACATGAACGATATATGAGTTTTGAATATAGTTACGTTCTCTTTTCCTGCAAAGTTTATGGTCATACAAACTTTTTATTGCCCCCTTCACAAGCCTCCTTTTTTCCCTTCTAATCTTCCCGATTTTAAAGGGACATTCTCAAAATGGAAAAATGGGCCAAAATGAGAACTTAGATAAAGTACTAACTAACAAGCAGTTATCATTTTTCCCTTCATCAGGAACAGAGCTTGCCAATGTAGGGTGTAACTCAATGTATGATAACTATGATTAAGACCATTATCATTCTAGCATTCTCACTAAGTCTGACCTCAGGATCAGATATAAAAGAGGCCTCTTCATCAGATTTAAGTCTTTTAGGGCCTCAGTTAGTAACTTATCAAAACGCTGAAGAACCGGTAGAGCTTCAAAAACTCAGACAACAACTCGCTGTGCATAAAGCGAAGGGAAACAAACTGGGAATGGCAGAGATCTACCACCGCATGGGGATTTGGCATAAAAGAATTGGTCAGTATCAGGTAGCCCAACAACGATTTTATCAGGCCTTGGTACTACTGGAAAACATGCGGCATGAAGAGGCTATAGCCTTTACCTGCTTACAGATAGGGACTACCTACACCTATCAGGAAAGATATAATGAAGCTTTGCATTATCTGTTCAGGTCAAAAAACATAGCTCGTAAAAGGAGCCTGACCCGACTGGGAAGAGACCTGAACCAGCATATAGCTTTTACTTACAATTCTATGGGAAAGTATCAAGAAGCCCATAAATACAGGCAATTGATAGACTAAATTAAACTCTAATATCACATATTCTCCCTACCCTTTCTTGCACTCACTACACCTCTGTCTTTGCTGATGAATTTTTCATCCTAGGATGATAGCATGCCCTTAACATGCTATCATCTGTTTTTCAGGTATGTTCTTTCTATCCTACACATGGCAGCTGATTAGTGTGATTTTCCTTATCCATTAATCTAATGCTATTCAGTTTCATGTTGAGAATTTCAAAACTAATTACCTCCAGAAAGTCCGGTAAGCTTGCTAAGAGAAAAGGTTCAAATAATGCTCAGAAATTTCCTTACTTAGAATCGAAAAATCCAGAAAACAAACTACCGACTCCTTATTACATGTACGGGATGTTCCTATTCTTGGCACTCTGGATGGGCGCTTGTGATTGGCAACCATTCGGAGTAGAAGATCCCCCTAGTCCTGAAAACACCATTTATTCTACCCCTGTCCATAAGGACATTAAAGGTCCAGGCACCGGTATAAGGCCGGGTAGAAATGGAGATATTTACATAGTAAAAAACCTAAATAAAAATGGATCTGGTTCACTTAGATACGGTGTGGAAAGCGCCCGAGGTCCGAGGACTATCTTATTTGCCGTTTCAGGAAAAATAAGAGACGGCAAACCTCTGGTCATCAGAGCTAATAATCTGAGGATGGCTGGTATGACGGCTCCCTGGCCGGGGATAGTATATGAGGGTTCTATACGAATCCGAGGTAACAACGTCATGATGGAATACATGACGGTCCTGGTTGGAAACAGTACTAACGAGCCAGAAGATGCACTCACCATATTCGGCAATGGAAGTTATGTGTTTTACCGTTGTCTCTTTGGCTGGAGTAGAGATGAAAGTCTGGATATAGTCAACCAGTTACATGGGGTAACTTTTAAACACTGTATCATTTCAGAATCTCTTAATTTAAAAGAACATGCTTTCTCAGGCCTATTTCACGCCCGAAAAGGTAAAGTTCTTTTAGATGGGAATTTATTCTCACACCATGCGGGGAGAATGCCCATGAGTAGGATAGAAGAGCTCTACATAGCCAACAACATATTCTATGATAGGAAAAAACGATTCATAGAACTCTATAATCAGGATGGCCTACGGACCAAAAATGTCATTGTGGATAATATCTTTGAGGAAGGGCCATCCCGGCCGGGAAGTCTTTCTGCCAGGGTTATACACTCAAACCAAAACTCCCTTTATAAAGGTACTAAGGTTTATGTGGACGGCAACCAATGGTCAGACTATGACGAATTATTCCAAAATCCAAAAGAGGAGTATAAAGCTTTCACCTCAAACTTCCCTCAGGGGGATTTTTCTTCTGACAAGACTCTCTTTTCCATTAAAGGAAGGGAGAGAATGCATGTACAGAATACAGAAGACTATGTCTTAGCTAATGCAGGTCCCTTTCCGGGGAAAAGATTCAAGATAGCCCAGAGGATAGTAAACCAATACATACAAAGGAAAGGAAGAGTGATTACCTCCCCTTCTCAAGCTGGAGGCATACCCCCGGTTCCTGAGTATAGACATTCTTTTGATTTACCCACTTACCCTCACAAACTGCAGGATAACGGCTATACCAGGCTGGAGAATTGGTTGAGCTCGTATTACTAGAAACAAAAAACAGGCAGTACTCACACAGAGTACCGCCTGTTACTGTTCAATACAAAAATTTTTATGCCACTACTTTAGCTAGTTGCTTATTCACTATTTCATGGGCGAGGTTCATGTAGTTAATAGCCCCTTTACTCTTTGCATCAAAAGCAATGATGGGTTGCTGGAAAGAGGGTGCCTCACTTAGTTTGATGTTTCTGTGTACTACCGTCTTGAAAGCTAAATCTCTGAAGTGCTTTCTTACCTCCTCTACCACATGATTAGCCAATCTTAATCTACTATCATACATGGTAAGCAGAATCCCTTCGATGTTCAGTTGTTTGTTAAGGCCGGACTGTACTCTTCTGATGGTATTGATCAGCTTAGCCAATCCTTCCAGTGCGTAATATTCACACTGCACTGGTACGATAACTGAGTCTGCTGATACCAGGGCATTAATGGTCAACATTCCTAAAGAGGGAGAACAATCCAGTAGAATGTAATCATACTCATCCTTTACTGAATCTATCACTTTTTTCATCTTAAACTCCCTCTTATCCATGGTCACCAAAGCTGTTTCAGCCCCTACCAGGTCTATATGAGACGGGATGAAATGCAGGTTGGGAAACTCTGACTCATAGATGGTATCTTTTACATCTAGTTCAGCATCCAGCATACAATCATATATGGTATAAGCCTCATCAGAAGGAGTAAATCCAACCCCACTTGTAGCATTTGCCTGTGGATCCACATCAATCAAAAGGGTCTTGTATTCCATTGCTGCAAAGCTAGCAGCCAGATTCACAGCTGTAGTGGTCTTTCCTACTCCTCCTTTTTGGTTGGCTAAGCATATAACTTTTCCCATGGTTATTTTTCAGTTTTTGAATTGAGCATCAGAATATTGTGGACAATAAACATGAGTTGTTCCCCAAATGACTGACAGGCGAACAGAGGATATTTATTGACTTTGTGCATTACAAATATACTGGTTAAACCCCAATAGCTTTCCACTTAAGACAAAAAGTTATGTGTAAAACTACTGTGGATAAAGCCTAATTATCCACGATTATGTGTGGAAAAAATGTGAATAAACTTGTAGGTTCTCCCGCTAAAGAATCCATTTTTCTGGTATGTCTCCCCCAAAATAGGACAGTACAACTACTCCTCTACCCTGTCCTCTAGCCTAAATTATCCCCTTGAAGTAAGTAGATTCTGTTTCCTAGGCCTTTAATATCCCAATATCCGAAAAACCTACTGATGTAAGAACGATGGACATAAGGAAGAGATTGTCAGCTTAATTTGAGGAAGTGTACTTGGAAAACTGTTATTCTAAGCAGTTCGATATAAATACAGCTAACTCCACTTAAGAAGCGAGAATATTCTTAGCACGGTATGGGTCTTACTTCTCAGAAAACTGACTAACAGCTATAGAGGAGAATAAGCAAAATCCCATAACATAAGCTTCCTATCCACAGATCAGTCAACATAGGAACCAGTGATTTTTGGGACCATTCACCTAAAGGTGTTTGAGAACAAATCCGCTATTTTTCAGCAACCCAGACAGATCATATAGGAATGTTTTATTAATATCAACCCACTATAGACATTACCATTTTTTAACAAGCTTATTGTAACTGTCCACGGATGAAGCAGCATATTGAATTTGTTACTAAAAGCTCAGGTGAAAAAGTTCCCTTTATTCCGGAGAAACTCCTGGGTTCTCTCAAAAGAGCAGGTGCTACAGAAGAAATAGCAGAGTATATTCTTGAATCAGTTTATCAGCAAATGAGTGACGGAATTAACACCAGGAAAATCTACCATTTTGCTTTCTCTCTACTTAAGAAGGAATCCCGCCCCACAGCCGCCAAATACAAGCTCAAAAAGGCTATCATGGAACTGGGGCCATCTGGCTATCCCTTTGAAAAATACTTCGGAGAACTCTTAAAATACCAGGGATATGAGATTCAGGTAGGAATCACAGAGCAAGGTCAGGCTGTTACCCACGAGATTGATGTTTTGGCTGATAAAGGCCAGCATAGAATCAGTGTAGAATGTAAATATGGAAACTCTAAGGACAAGAAAATCAGTATCCAGGTACCCATGTACATTAAATCCAGATTTGAAGATCTGGTAGAAGAGTGGAAGAAACAGGAAGAATTTGCAGATAAGAAGTTTCAGGCCTGGATAGCTACTAATACCACTTTCTCAAATGATGCCATCAGTTTTGGAGAATGCTATGGTATCAGACTCATAGCCTGGAATTACCCCAAAAGAGGAAGCCTACGTGAACTCATAGAAGAAAGTAAACTTTATCCCATCACCAGCCTCATCTCTCTGACTAAGGCAGAGAAGAATGTATTGCTAGAGAAAGGCATAGTTCTATGTAAAGAGGCCCTTGAAAAAGCTAATCTACAAGAACTCTTTAAGATTCCTCCTTCCAGATATAAAAGGCTGATGGAGGAAGTGAGTTTTCTGAACAGTTAACTAACTTTCATATAATTCCAGGGGTAGGCCATCTGGATCTTCAAAAAAGGCAAATCGCTTTCCGGTATGGGGATCTACCCGTATCTCCTCGACGTCAATCCCCTTCTCCTCCAGGTTACTTTTAGCTTTATCCACACTTTCCACTTCAAAGGCCAAGTGCCTCAATCCTTGTGCTTCAGGCCAGGATGGTCTGGCTGGTGCTCCAGGAAAGGAGAATAATTCTATTTGGTAGTGATCCCCTATGGCCAGGTCTAATTTCCATGAATCCCTTTTCTCCCTATACACCTCATGCAGCATAGTAAGCCCTAATATTTCTGTATAAAAGGCTTTCGACTTTGGATAATCTGAGCAGATAATGGCCACATGGTGAATCTTCTTTAGAACTAACTTCATATGGATAAATTTCAAAAAATCAGAAATACCAAACCTAATTGTATATCTTTTCTCGAAATGAGATTATTTTTACTTATATTCAAAATATACGAAATTGCAGATTAGTGAAATCACCCTAGAATCACTTATCTCCTTTTTGTTTAGGGTCGTATTTTCTTCCAGGTAAATTTCCTGAATATAACTCCCTGATTAATTGACCCTAGTCCCAACTAACAAAGTTGGTAGTCTACAAGTAATAATTTATATGAGATCAATAACATAAATGGCCAATAACAAAAGATATTGAGACCATTTATACACAATAAACCTAACCAATGAATACCATAAAAATGGCCATATTTGATATGGCCGGAACCGTAGTTGACGAACAAAATCTGGTATACAAAACCATCCAAAAATCTTTCCAGGAAAAAGGATTTGATGTGGGACTAGACAAGGTCTTCGGAGCCTGTGCCGGAAAAGAGAAATTTTTCGCTATTAGCTCCTTACTAGAAGTCATAGCTCCACACTTATCTATTAATCAGGTAGGGAGTGATATATTCAGCAACTTTAAGAAAAGACTGGTCTCTGCTTACCAAAAAGAGCCTGTGGCACCTATGCCTGGATCTGAAGAAGTATTTAAGTACCTATCTGATCGAGGTATTCTAGTGGTACTTAATACTGGTTATGACAGGTCCACCGCAGATCTTCTTTTTCAGCGTATGGGCTGGGTTAAGCACCCTTACATTAACGATGTAATCACTGCTACTGAGGTCATTCACGGTAGGCCTGCTCCAGATATGATCCATCTGGCTATGGAGAATGCTAATATAGAGGATGCGAATCAGGTGATTAAAATAGGTGATTCTCAAATAGACGTTGAGGAAGGTCAGAACGCAGGTTGCCAGCTTAGCATAGGCATTACGACAGGCGCCCATACTCGGGAACAGTTGTTGCAAGCCAAGCCAGATGCTGTCCTGGATCACTTGAACGAACTTGTCCCCTTACTGGAAGAGAGAAAAGCTATCCCCGCATAGTTCTACTCAGTTTTCTCATATACCTTTTTCCCCTTCCAATAGGTCTGGGAAACCGCCAGTTTGTATAAGTCAAAGTGTGAAATGGCAAAGGGGTCTTCTACCATGACCACAAGATTGCCTTCTTTTCCTACTTCCAAGGTTCCAGAACTATTTTCCTTAAACATCAGGTAGGCACCTCCTGCGGTATATCCCTCCATTACCTCATACATACTCACCAAATGCTGAGGGGTCCAGGGTTCTCGTTCTACTGAGTCAGGCCCTCTGCGGGTCACCGCCACCTGCATAGCTAGCATGGGGTTCACACTAGTTACAGGCCAATCACTTCCGTGGGCGATTTTTGCCCCAGCCTTAGCTACTGCTCCCAGGGGATAAATCCACTCAGAACGCTCAGGTCCCAGAACAGGAATGGTGAGTTCTGAGATGTAACTATCCTCTGGAGTAGCCCATAAGGGCTGGAAATTGGCAATCACATCTAACTCCTTGAATCTTTCCACATCTTTAGGATCCATCACTTGCATGTGCACGATATGGTGTCTGCTATCACGCGGCCCATTCTTCTCTCTGGCATATTCAAATGCATCTAGGGTCATACTGATTCCCTTATCTCCACAGGCATGTATGTGTACCTGTATCCCGGCGCTGTCAAAGGCTGCTACCATCTGATTATATAAATCTGCCTGTATGTAGGTACTTCCAGTGAATTCTTCTCCTGTATATTTTTCAAATAGCGCTGCCGTTTTTCCTTCAATCACTCCATCTATATACATCTTAGTACTTTTCATATCCAGCCTGGGGAGCTTCTCATGGTTTTCATGATAGCGCTGTAATACCGTTTCCACTGCATCCATACCTTCTATGATATTGGCGAATAAAGAAAGGGTTACATCCACGGAAAGCCTACCCTCTTCTTCCAGCTTAGTATATACCTCTATATCTTCCTGATCCACACGGGCATCTATCCAGGAGGTGATCCCGTGGCTATGGGCAAGCGCTATTGCTTCTTCCAAGGCTGTAACTTTCTCCTCAAATGTAAAAGGAGGCATGATATTTCTCACCAAGCCTATGGCGTATTCTCTCAAGACTCCACTGGGTTCGCCATTGGCTTTACGCTCTATAACCCCTCCATCAGGGGTTTTCGTATCCTTAGTTACCCGCGCCAGCTCCAGGGCTTTGGAATTCACCCAGACAGAGTGACCATCTGCTGATTGTATGAACATAGGCCTATCTGGCTCAATCTCATCCAGTAATTCTTTAGCAGGATTTCCTTCCCCTACAGCTGGCAGCCATAGATTTGCCCCCATGATCCACTGCTTGTCTGGATGCTCCTCCACATATGTACGAATGGTCTGAAGAATGTCTGCTTCATTACGGATATCTGTCAGATCACAGTCTTTCAGCCTGATCCCTCCCCAAATGGGATGTATATGCCCATCTGTAAAGCTGGGAAAAAGAGCTTTTCCCTCCAGATTTATAACTTCCCCCGCAGCAGCCTTATAGGCCTCTGCTTCCACATTACTTCCCACAAAGATGATTTTTCCCTCTTGGATAGCCAGGGCTTCTTCTTGTTGGTCAACGCCTGTCATAGGGTAGATGCCGCCGTTAACAAAGAGGATATCTGAAGAGGGACTTTGGCAGCTAACTAACATCCCCATAGCCAGCAAGAGGAAGAAGAGTAATTTTCTCATGATTGCGGGTTTTCCGAAAGCTACTAAAAATTATTCTCCCACAACTTCTTAAAAAAGAAGCCGGGAACACCCTTACAGGATAGTTCCCGGCCAAAATGAGAAAACTCAATCAATTCTTCCCAGCCAGTAATCCTTGGGATTGCCGTCTCCAGTAGCTTTTTCGTCTCTGTGGATTCTTACCAGTCTGAGGGTGACCGGCCATGGGCCGTTTATAACAAGCGCCTGGTTGTCTCTATCATTGGAGTTAGAAGAGGAAGTATCCTTAGGAAGCCATCTGTAAATAATCATAGAATGCTCTGCCCCATTAGGACCTCTTCTTTCCAAATAATCGCCTGATTTAGGGATATAGACTTCTCTGGTAGTAGCATGTACAAAGTCCTGAAGGTTGTTCCCGCTATTATAGCGATACAGCTTCCCCTCGCGCTTAAACAGGGTATGTAGTTCTTGTGTTCCCACAATGTTTGCCAGGCTTTGGCCATTTACGCTGATTCCTTCTTGATGATAATACCAACTGACAAACTCACTACATAGCAGGCTTAGAGCACCTCCGAATTTGGGATTTCCAGGATATTGATCATTTCCATCACTTCCACTCTTACCAAAGTCTTCTACAGCTGCCTTCACAAAATCAGGATCATCGGCTTCTACCCCAGCCCACTTGAAAAGGGTACGCTTTCTAAACTCATTCAGTGCAATCTTATCATGCCCACCGAATAAATCCATATTGATTTCCCAGTCTACTATGGGGATCTCGGCATGATCTATTTGAGAAAGATCTAGTCCGTTTACTATATGATCTGACCTATCTGGAGAATGACCTGGAGGGTTATCATATAGCATAACAATTTTCAGGTGCTTAATGGGAAGGGTGGTAGAACCGCCTCTATTTTCCAGAAAAATGTTATCCCAATAGGACCTATTTCCAGAATGTACAAGAGATCTTAATTCTCCTATTCCATTTGGGAAAGAATCTGACTCCCATGTAAGTCCAGATGATTTTTTGAATTTTACCTTTAATCTTTTTACTGCACCGGTATGGTCTTCAAAAGTAAGGTAACGGCTAAAATTATTGTTAGCCGGTTGCTGGCTCATTTCCAGGGTGATTTGGGGCTCCAGGGGATAGTTTTTCTCGTCCCCTACTTTCATATCTGCCATAAAATAGTGTGGGTTAATGATGAATTATTTGACGAATAAAAAGGAGGGAGTCTCAGCAACACTCGTTGCTGACTGGCGATAGCTGTCTACTTATGAGGGAAGAGAAAAATCAGAGGATTGTATACATTAGGATTAATCCAGTTATGTATGGCTCATAACTAAATAAGGTAACTGGGGACGGGAAACTTTTTACAGATTCTTAAGAATCTTCTTCTTTTTCAACAATTCTATTCCTTGAAAGGATACTTATCTCACCAACTCTCCGCTCCAACCCATAGTGCCTCCAGCCAGATTTACCACATTCTCGAACCCTAGTTTCTTCAGTTTTCTAGCCGCCATGCTAGATCGGGTTCCGCTCTTACAATACACGTAGATGGGTTTCTCCCTGGGTAGCTTCTCTGCCCCTGCTTTAAACTGTCTACTAAAGAAATCCAGGTTTTGGGCACCTTCTATGTGTCCAGCGGCATACTCAGCCGGACTCCTCACATCTACCAAAATGCCATCATTTTCCTTCAGATCATCCAGGAACTCCTCTCCGGATAGAGAAGGTATATTCCCTCCTTTTACGAATCGAAGGTAGAGTAGCAGCAGTAATACTGCTCCCAGTACAACATAAAGTGTATTCATAGAAATAGTTAATAATGAGAGTCTAAAGATACGGGAAGGAGACTTTCTATTTGGTGACCATTGTTACTGGCGGGAAAGACAAGGGACATAATATTTATGGACCGGCTGCTTTAGCTGCCGATAGCCTCACTCATTACACCCATAACTAAATTCCCACTTACTTGCTTGATCAACTAAGCCAGCTTTTACGGGATTATTCAATAGGTAAGCATAGATCCTTTCCCATTCCTCTTGGTCCCTGACCAAATAATCATAACTATCCTTTTGCCACAATCTCCCTTTCCTATTTAGCTTTTGGTTAATTTCTCTAGCACTTCCTCCTTTAATTCTCCTCATAATTTCATCCAACTTAATGGGCTTATCTCCTTCTTTCTGAATAGAGGTATCCATCAAAAGATGGACATGATTAGGCATGATGCAATAAGCTTGAAGGTTATAAAGGTCCTGATGATACTCCCAAAGCTTATCTGCTAAAGTTTGAGCTATCTCAGGTCTACGAAGCCAGCAATTCCCGTAAGAACCTTTATCCAACACTTTATCTACCTTCCCAAATGATCTCTTCCTTTCTTCCTTGACTCTCAATTCTCTGTCAACATTCTCTTCTTTTTCAATTCTATGGATTGCATCCTCCAGTTGTTGGGAAAGTGTCCTAACTAAAGTTTGCGGTAAAGAATCATTCAAGCGAAAAGTGATAAAAAACATACCGCTTGCAGGAGTTAGATGAGGAAGACGATTTCTATATATGGACTCTAAGGGAAGCATAGTCTAAAGGGGATATTCGGGAGCTGAAGCAGCCGGTCCATGATAAAATTCATTGTGGATGATTAAGTTATTAAAACATTTTCCTTAGGATGTCAACCCAAAGAGTTTCCTAAACAGGGGTAACTACATACCCAAGAGAATTACTCTCTCTAGCTTTTCTGATAACTATTAGAAATAAAGATTTCTAAATGGACCGGCTGCTTCAGCTGCCGACGGGTCTCCCCTTAGAACCATTCTAAAATACACAAAAGTGAGTACCTACTCACTACATTCCCTTATATTGTAATTGTTGAATACAACTCCAATTTTCTAATCGTATGGAACTCAATATCAATGGAAAAGCCGTTCAGGTAGAGGTAGAAAAGCAGATGCCCCTATTATGGGTGCTAAGGGATGAACTGAACATGACCGGAACCAAATTTGGCTGTGGGATAGCTTCCTGTGGCGCATGTACCGTGATGGTGGATGGAAAGGCTGTTAGGAGTTGTACCTTTGCAGTCTCCAGAGCAGAAGGTAAGTCCGTTACCACCATAGAAGGATTAGGAGAAGAAGATGCTCCTTCAGCTGTACAAAAAGCATGGATTGAAAAGCAGGTCCCTCAATGCGGATACTGTCAGTCTGGTATGATCATGGCAGCAGAAGCCCTTCTGGCAGAAAACCCAGAACCTACCGATGAAGATATTGATATATCTATCACTAACATCTGTCGTTGTGGTACCTACCAACGTGTGAAAGAAGCCATCAAAATGGCGGCAAGCCTAAAAGATGAAACTCCTAATTAATCATTAGCCTAAACAAGATTTTCTATCATGTCATCTCAACATACTTCTAAAAAAAAATGGACTCGTAGGGCTTTCCTGATTGCAGGTGGAGTTGCAGGAACCGGGCTAGTGGTGGGTGTAGCCGGAATGTCTTTCCTTAGCAAGAGAATCAAGAAATATTCTGGAATAGGCATGGGAGAAGGTGCTTCCCTCAATGCCTGGATCAGAATAGCTCCAGACAATACAGTTACGCTAGCCATCCCTCGGGCCGAAATGGGACAAGGCGTTTATACAGCACTCCCTATGATGATAGCGGAAGAGCTAGAAGTGAGCATGGACAATATTCAGGTGGTTCATCCCCAACCAGAATCACCTTATGCGAACCTCTTCATGCTGACCAATAAGGAGCCTAACCTATTTAAAAGTACTTCTTTTGATGAGAAGTTATATTCCTTCCTTACCATTATAGCCACTGGCGGAAGTACCTCTATTTCTGACGGATTCAACAATATGCGTTTCGCAGGGGCTACCTCCAGAGAAATGTTGAAGGAAGCTGCTGCCAGGCGTTGGGGAATTTCTAGAGCCAATTGTGGTGCTGAAAACGGGCAAGTGATCAACAATGATTCAGGAGAAAAACTCACCTATGGTGAGTTAGCCGCTGAAGCTGCAGGTATAGAGCTTACAGATCTGCCAGAGTTAAAGCGTAAAGCAGATTGGAAAGTCATGGGGAAAGCCGTCAAGAGATTGGATACCCCAGCCAAAGTAAATGGTTCCGCCGAGTTCGGAATGGATGTGAGGATAGAAGGAATGCTATATGCTGCCGTGAGACAGCCTTCAGTCATCGGAGGTAAAATTAATGCACTTACCAATGAGGAAGCCATCCTGGCCAAAAAAGGAGTGAAGAAGGTGATCACTACTGATAAGTGGGTGGCAGTAATAGCAGATAATACCTGGAGAGCCAAGAATGCTGCCCTCTCCCTCAAATTGGATGAGGATGCTCAGGGAAATGACAATATTTCTTCTGAAAGCATAGCTGAGATGATTGAAAATTCTCTCGCTACTACCCCCATTGCCATAGCTGAAGAAGAAGGTAATGTAGAGGAAGCCTTAGGAGGAGCTGAGGTACTGGAAGCCAGATATGAAGTACCTTATCTGGCACATGCTACCATGGAACCTATGAACTGTACAGCCCTGGTAGAAGGAGATCAGGCCACTGTATGGGTAGGCTCTCAATCATCTTCAGTTACCCAAACCGCCGTAAGTGAAACAACTGGCATCCCCAAGGAGAATATTACTGTCCATACCACCTACCTAGGAGGAGGATTTGGGAGAAGAGGGGAAACAGAATACATCCGTATGGCAGCGGCCATTGCACAGAAAATGCCTGGTACACCTGTCAAAGCAGTTTTCTCACGTGAAGATGACATGCGTAATGATATGTACCGTCCCGCCGTGGCTAGCACCTTCAAAGCAGCGATTTCTTCCGAGGGAGAAATAGAAGCATGGGATAATAAAATGGTGCTCCAGTCTGTCAGTAATAGCTCCATGAAGCGTATGATGCCTTCCATGGCACCAGAGCCTAAGGATGATGTAGCCAGCACTGAAGGAGCCAGAGAGCTTCCTTATCACATGGCTAATAGAAGAGTAAGCCTAGGTGACATAGCCTTACCTATTCAGGTGGGATACTGGCGATCAGTAGGAAGTAGTCAGAATGCCTTTTTTACGGAGTGCTTCATGGACGAATGTGCAGAAGCTGCCGGACAAGATCCATATGAATTTAGAAGGAGTAAGCTGAATAACCATCCTCGATTCAAGAAAACCCTTGAAAAAGTAGCTGAAATCAGCAAGTGGTCAGAGGCAGCTGAAGAAGGCGTTTTTAGAGGAATTGCCCTTCACAAATCTTTCGGGTCCATCGTAGCAGAAGTAGCTGAGATCAGAAAAATAGGTGACAAGAAATTCAAGATTGAGAATTTTTATGCGACCATAGATTGCGGAACTTATGTCCATCCGGACATAGTAAAAGCCCAGGTAGAAGGGTCTATCATCTTTGGATTGTCTGCGGCCTTGTATGGAGAAATTACCTGGAAGGGAGGTGCTGTCCAGCAGTACAACTTCCCACAGTATGAAATGGTTAGAATGAAGGTAGCACCCACTACTCAGGTACATATCATGGAGAATGATGAGTATCCAAGTGGCGTTGGGGAGCCAGGTCTTCCACCAGCGGCACCTGCACTGGTAAACGCCTTATATGCTGCTACTGGAGAAAGAATTCGCTCCCTGCCTTTGTCAAAGCATGGGTATACATTTAGTTAGGCAGAACGTCTAAGCAACTCAATCAACGCGCGAACATTATGATACGGAGCCTTCCAGGGCCCAGCTTTATATTCTGAGAGGACAGGTTGTAGATTCTCATCTAACATCCAATGCCATTCACCCCCGTCATGGTCTATCTGGTTTTGCTGAATGAACTTCCATAATGCCTTTACCTTATCCAGGTACTTCTCTTCTCCCGTAAGCTGGTATCCTAAAAAAAAGCCTACCATACCTTCTGCCTGTGGCCACCAATGTCTGTTTGCGTCCAGGCTCCCATTCTCATGAACTTCATTCCATAGGCTTCCATCTTCTGCCAGTCCCCTTGCCTCAGTAGCATGGATTAACCTGAGTACATCAGGTTTCAATTCTGATAACAAGTCATGGTCCCCTAGATACTCAGCAGCCTCCCACAATAACCAGGCAGCCTCAATATCATGCCCAAAAGAAACAACTCCGGATTTCAACTCCCAGTACTCATCGAAGAAGAGGTTTAGGTGCCCTTCCTCATTAATGAATTTTTCCTGAAAAAGAGCTACCAGCTTTGTAAGAGTCTCTTTCACATGGTCTTTCTCAACCGTATCCAGATTAGACGCTTTCAATGCCTTCCACAAAGCAGTATAAGCCTCAAGAACATGAAGGTGGGTATTCATGGTCTTAGTTTCATTCTGGTCTTTCTCACTAAGTCTAAGGTCTTCCAGCAATCTCCATTCTCTTGAGAATGCTTCCAGGTATCCCCCATTCTCAGAATCCATACTGTGAATCTCCAACATTTCAAATAGGCCTAGTGCTAACTCCAAGCTGGAAGCATCCTGAGTCAAGAGATAGTAGGTAGACAAGGCGTAAATGGTGAAAGCCTGCGCATATACCTGCTTCTTATCTTCCAGCACTTCTCCCCTGTAAGTCAGCATCCAGAATACCCCACCATGGTTTTGATCTATAAAATTGGTCAAAAGGTAATGGTAAGCCCTTTCTGCAGCCTCCCGGTATACATCATCTCCAAAATACAAGGCTGCTTCTGAAAAGGCCCAAAGTATTCTACTATTCAGGATTATGCTTTTATCTGCTGTAGCATTAAGGCTTCCCTTAGCATCTCTAAAGCCGTAAAACCCCCCATTCTCTAAATCCACCATATGGGTAGTCCACCACTTGAGAATGGTCTGACTTTCATGATGCCATTCTGCCCTTAGTTCATTCATGCCTTAGGAAAGTTGAAGTTGCTTGAGAATTGCCTGATTTTTCCTAATGAGCTCTAAACGGGTTTGGACACTTTCTGCTGAACGTAGACCGTCAGGCGGTGTATGTAGGGTGTAATCTACCAACCTTTCTACAGAGGAAGTAGCCACATACATACGCGTATCTGAGCCCCCATAATAAATAAAGACTTCCCCTTCTTCATTGAGTATCCAGCCGTTACTGAAGACTACATTGGATACATCCCCTACTCTTTCTCCTCCTTCCGGAGCCAGGAAATGTCCAGCCGGCTCGTGCGTTATCACCCAGGGTTTCTCCAGATCTGTCATAAACATGTATAGGACATACCTTAAGCCTGCAGCTGTATTCCTTACCCCATGGGCCAGATGTAGCCAGCCATATTCCGTTTTGATAGGTGCTGGCCCCTGCCCATTCTTCACCTCCTTAACGGTGTGGTATACTCGCTTATCTATCACTATTTCCTCATCTATAACGGCAGGCTCCATGGAGTCTGAAAGTCCCCAACCTATTCCCCCCCCACTCCCCACACCTATAAAACCGTCCATGGGTCTGGTGTAGAAAGCGTATTTCCCCTCTACAAATTCCGGGTGAAGCACTACATTTCTCTGTTGGCTAGAAGGCGTTTTAAGATCAGGTAGCCTTTCCCAACTTATAAGGTCTTTGGTTCTCACAATTCCGCACTGAGCAGTGGCAGAAGAGGTATCTGCCAGACCATTAGAGGTATCCTTTCTTTCCGTACAGAACAGGCCATAAATCCATCCATCAGCGTGAGGAACCAGCCTCATGTCATACACATTGATATCAGGGTCATCAGTCTCGGGGATCACCAGAGGTTCATCCCAGAACTCAAACTGATCCACCCCATTAGGGCTTTCTGCCATAGCAAAGAAGGACTTCCTGTCATTCCCTTCTGTTCTTACTACCAACAGGTACCTTCCTTCATAGTAAATCGCACCAGAATTAAAGGCCGCATTTACGCCCTGGCGCTCCATGAGAAAGGGATTTGTATTTTCATCCAGGTCATATCGCCAAAAGATAGGAGCATGTGCCCCCGTAAGTATGGGATGGGTGTAACGGGTGTAAATCCCGTTGTCAGGG
>JBCDBC010000007.1:0-17363 GCA_039184535.1 Bacteroidota bacterium
ATTTCTTCCCAGACTTCTTCTCCCAAGCTTTCTTCAAAAGAATCCATCATACCTTCCTCCCAGGCAGCTACCAAGTTCACATGATTATCTTCTGCCGCCGTTAAGGGACTGGAAGTAATCCCCCATATTCCCATAAACAGTCCAGCCACTAGTATGAATGAAAGCCATGGACGCTGGTGAGAGGATTCTTTTTCCAGAGATGGAGTTAGTAGTCTTTTTACCCTTCCGAGGAGGAATTGCTTATTATTTCCCTGAATACCCATAGCCAGGCTTACCGCAGACTGTTCGTAACTCTGTACTTCTGCTAAGGCTTCCGCATATTTTAAGGGGCTTTTTATCACGCTCACTGCCATATCATCGCAGCAAAGCTCTCTTTCTTTTTTGATCATATTGGCCATCCACCAGTAGGCGGGGTGGTAAAAGAGGATCATTTCCATTCCAGAGATGACAATATTCACCAGATAGTCATGCCTTTTTACGTGTGCCAGTTCGTGAGAAATAATAGCTTCAAGGTGTTCTGGCTGTAAGCCTGTCAGAAGGGCAGCCGGAAATAAAATGATGGGTTTGATATGGCCTACGAGTATAGGGCTCATGACGTGATCACTCGCCAGTATTTGTATATCCTTGCCTACGTCCATTTTTTTCAGCAGGATATCCAGCTTCTCCCGCCAGTGTTCCTCAGCTATGAGGTAGGCTGATTTTTTCAGGTACTGTACATACATCCAACCACTTATCCACTTCAGACCGAAGATAATAAAACCTGATAACCAGATGAGGTTGAAAAGACTGCCATACTCAAATACTATGTCCTGAAACCAGTATTGGAGTTCGTATAGAGAAACATGCTCCTCACCATGGAAAAAGTGGGCAGGCGCTTCTTCCTGTATGTCATATGCGAAGGTGATATCTCCTGCTTCATAGATGGTAGAGCCAGAGGTATCTATTTGCTGAAAGAAGGTAATGCACATCCAGCATAGCCAGGTAAACATGGCCATGATGCCAGAAACGTATCTCCCGGAAGGGGATTTCATATTGGTCAGTTTTAAGACGACCACTAGCAGTAACCAGAGAACGAGTCCCTGCCAGATGGAATGGAGCAGGGTCCATGTGAGCGCTTCAGCTAATTGGCTTTCCAGGAATATGTTCATGACTTGTCTTCTTTCTTAGATTCTTTCGCTTTTTCTTCAATAAGTGCTCTAATCTGTTCCAGCTCATCAGCAGAAGCTTGATGATGACCAAGTGCGTGCATAACCAGGTTCATGGCAGATCCGCTAAAAGCAGTGTCTACCAAACGATCCACCAAATTCTTTTGGGTTGCTTCTGCTGAGATCTTTGCCTGATAGATATGGGTTCTGCCATCTTTCTCCCTTAAGAGAAATCCCTTAGCAAACATGATCTGCATCAGTTTTAAGGTAGTGGTATAACCTACCTCTTCTGTTTCTGTACTTCTGGAAGCATTGAGAATGGTATTCACCTCCTTGACGGTGGAGGGACCTTCCTTCCAGAGAACATTTAAAATGGCCAACTCTGCATTGGTTGGTTTTGACTTCATCATTCCCATGTATGTTATTTTACGAATCATTTCGTACTTCAATATAGTACGAAGGGATTCGTAAGTGCAAATTTATCTACGAAAAAGTTCGTATTATCTATGAAAAGAAGATTATTCTAGAGGTAAAAGGAGCTTTTTCCTTAGCCAGCAGCTACTATGGCGGAATCTTGTGGCTTACGGGAAACCAGATAAAGATATCCCAAAGCTCCCCCCACAAACTGAAGGATCAAATGTGAAGAGTGAATAATGATGGCGAAAGTCCTTCCCAGATTACCGGAAACCTCGGGATCAGGATGGACCTGGAAAGCAATAAAGGTGAAAATTACTGCAGCATGATAGGGTCCTATCCCGCCAGGTACGGGGAGTGCATAACCAAAAGCTCCGATAATGGTCACTAGCAATGAGAAATATACAAATGAAAGATTCAGCTCCTGAAAGTCAGGAAGGCTGAAAAACACCACATAGGTCATCAGCCAATAACATAGCCAAATGATGAAGGTGTAGACGATGAACAAGCCTGGTTTTTCAATCTTACGGATACTGATAGCAGAATCCCACAGTTTTTTAGCAAAGGCCATAACTTTCTGGAATAAGCTGGAAGCTATGATCTTTTTTCTAAACAGCCAGAAAAGAACACCTAATACTACTAATACTCCTCCAGCGCCAAGGAGTAAAGTAGAGCCAGAGGAGATCCCTGAAAAGCTGGCTAAAGCCTCATTGATATAGCCATAAATGGTGGCTGACTCCAGTCCAAATGCGAGAAGTACCAGCAGAAAGAGCACCATCACATCAAACACTCTCTCCACGATCACGGTCCCTATACTGGTAGCAATCGGGATTTTATCACTTCTCAATAAGGCTGTACACCTGGCTATTTCTCCCGCTCTGGGAAAGGCAAGATTAGTCAGGTACATAAACATGGTAGAGGAGAATACATTGGGGAGGGGTGGATTATATCCGCTAGCCTTAAACTGCATACGCCACCTCAAGGCACGTACATAATGGCTGAACAGCCCTATTCCGATAGACAGTAAGACCCAGGAAAGATTGGCATTCTTGAGTTGTTCTCCTATAGTCTCTAGAGAAGCTCCTTTGAAGGCGAAGTATAACAGTATGGCACCTAATCCTATACCGCCTACATACTTGAGGACTTTGATAAGCTGTTTATTCAAGGCTGAATGATTAATATATCTCGTTAGCTCTCCTTCCCTCAATACTACCCTTTAGAGAGCTGATTGTTCTCATCAGGGAATACTGTAACGGGAGAAAAAGCTTTTGCTTCCTCAGGGGACATCCAGGCATAGCTCATGATAATGACTATGTCTCCTATTTGCGCCCTTCTGGCTGCAGGTCCATTTAATGTGATCACTCCGCTTCCTCTTTCTCCCTTAATGGTATAGGTTTCTATCCTTTCTCCATTATTCACATTCACAATCTGGACTCTTTCTCCTTCATATATATTGGCAGCTTCCATGAGTGCTTCATCTATGGTGATGCTTCCCACGTAATTTAGATCTGCCTGGGTTACTTTAACCCTGTGAATTTTTGACTTAAATATTTGTAACATCATACTACTGGCAATCAGGTAATCTCACTTAAGACGTAAATTGTCTATTAGCCGTGTTTTTCCCAGATAGGCAGCGATGAATGCGTGTGTTTTACCCTTGTAAGGTAGTGACTGAATTTCTGATAAAGAGTCACCGTCTAGTACCTCAAAGTAATCCAGGCGCACCAAAGGGTATACATCCAGCTGACGGGCGACAAAGCTACGCATATCTTCCACAGTAGAGAAGTCAGAAAAGTTTTTTTTCAAATGCCCCAAAGTGGCAGATAAAAACAGGGCCTGTTTTCTTTCCTCATCATTCAGGTATACATTTCTGGAGCTCATGGCTAACCCATCTGACTCCCTGATGATAGGACAAGGGACAATCTCCAAAGGAAAATGAAGTTCAGAGACCAGTTTTTGAATGATGAGACATTGCTGGTAGTCTTTTAATCCAAAATACGCACGTGAAGGATTAGTCAGGTGAAAGAGAATAGACACTATTTGGAGCACTCCCTCCATATGCCCGGGTCTACTCCTGGCACATAATCTTTCTCCTAAATCCGCTAACTGGAAGGATATATAGGTTTTTTCTCCAGGGTACACATCCTGAACATTAGGCGCAAAAATGATATCTACGCCCAGCTCTTCCAGCATGCTGGCATCCTCTTCCAGGCTTCTGGGATACTTCTCAAAATCTTCATTGGGACCGAACTGGGTAGGATTTACGAAGATGCTGACCATGGTAAGGTCATTTTCTTCTATGGCACTTCTTGCCAGACTTAGGTGGCCCTCATGTAGCGCCCCCATGGTAGGTACTAGTCCCAGGCTTACCTCTCTGGGTAAACTGGCTCTAAATGCCCGCAGAGCACCTAGCTCTCGGATTACTTTCATACTAAGAAAAGGGTAAGAGGGTCAATATAGGAGGCTTCCATTGTCTAGGCAAACTTTTTTTCGTATTTTTGCGAGGAATTTATAGCACGCTGGAACGCGCAATCAACAGCGATATCATTCCTTAACTCAATTGATATGAACAAAAAACTCAGGATTCTCTATGTAACTTCCGAAATTGATCCTTTCCTAAAATTAAGTTCTGCTGCTGATTTGATACGCTTGCTGCCTCAAAAACTCCAGGAAAAAGGACACGAAATTCGCATTTTCATGCCTAAGTTTGGTGTCATTAATGAAAGAAGAAACAGACTTCATGAGGTAGTTAGGCTTTCTGGGATCAATATTAGAGTAGCGGGAGAAGAGAAACCGTTAACTATTAAAGTAGCCTCCATACCAAATGCCAAATTACAGGTCTACTTTTTAGATAATGAGGACTACTTTAAGCGCAAGTCTGTCCTCACTGATGCGAATGACGCATTTCACACTGATAATGACGAAAGATCTATCTTTTTCTGTAAAGGAGTCATTGAAACTGTGAAAAAACTTGGATGGCCTCCACATATCATACATTGTCATGACTGGATGAGTTCATTTATTCCCTTATATTTGCGAACTCATTATCAGGATGATCCGATGTTCAAGAATACCAAGACGGTGTTCACTGTGTATAACAACGGGTACTCACAAGAGCTTCCTCTTGACTACATGGACAAAGTTCGTGTGGACGGGATAGGAGACAAAGAGTTGGACAACTACAATGAGAACAATTACGTTGGGGTAATCAAAGGAGGAATTGCTCTGTCTGACGTAGTTACAAAGGGTCATCCTACCGTTGATGAAAAAATAGAAGAATACATTGAAGAAGTTCAGTCAGAAAAGATCTATTTCGACACGAATGATAAAGAATCCTTTGTCGAAGGCTACAATAAACTTTATGCAGATATTGTCAGCTAGGACTTTAGCTGCTAGTTATCAAAACATATGGCTGCCACTGTTTTTTGGGGCAGCCATATTTATTTTTAGTGCCTGTGATGAACCTGATCCAAGTGATACAGGGAAAGATGTGCTGCCATCTACTGATCTTATCGAAATACGATTCACAGATACACTCACCTTAGATATAGAAACCAGACTGTCCGATAGAAGTGTAACCGGCTTCACCTCTGACAAGCTATTGGGTACACTGGATGATCAGCAGTTTGGAACCATGAGATCTTCCATTTATACGCAGTTTGCAGTAGAAACAGATCTATGGGATTTCTCTCTATCCTTAAGTGATCAAAGAGACCAGTTTTTTATCGTAGACTCTGTAGCCTTAAGTCTGAATATCACTTCCAGCTACGGGAACTTCAGAACACCCCAGGAATTTAAGGTGTTTGCCATATCAGATGATGCAGAATACCCAGCAGATGATTCTGTCTCTTTCTCCAACACTAATCTGGCCGTGGATCCTGAAGATTTATGTGAGAATCCAGCAGACTGTACGGTTGATTTTAGGGCATCTGAAGCTGTAAGCGCAGTCAGGTTCCGCCTAAATCCATCCATAGGAGAAAAAATCCTTTTTGCTGACTCCACTGTTTTCGAGACCAGCGATATTTTTTCTGATTTCTTCAAAGGTCTCAAAATACAAGCACCAGAATCAGTCCCCTTTGTATTCCGTGAACCTGGGTCTATCCTAACGGTAAGCATGGATGGTACCAACACCTTCATGGACATTTATTACCGTGAGAGACCCTCTGTGGACTCTCCTTATGTAGCGAGAACAGCTCAGTTTCCTGTAAGACCTACTACACCAGGATTCTTCCAGGTAGAAAGAGATGAGAATTATAATGATAGGCTTCTCGGCCAGGTACTCAATACCCCCTCAAGAGTAGACGAGTATGAGTTCATCCAGCAAGGTGCTCTGGTAGATATGTTTGTGCAACTTCCTACCCTCACTAATCTACCGGGAATCTCCATCAACCAGGCAGAGCTGGTATTAAATGTAGATACAGAGTTGACGGGAGGGAATGATATTTACAGCCCTCCACCCAACCTCCTATTTGTCGTTCCTGATGATGAGGGTAACATACCTCTGAGGTTTAATAACCCTATAGGAGTTGAAAACATTCCGTTGACAGATGACAATCAATACGTACTAGGTTCCTTTATCTTCAGGAACTATCTTCAGGAAATTGTTCTGAAGAGAAGGGAGAATTTTGGACTCTATATTCTGCCCGCTACACCGGGTGGAGGTCTGAACAGAGTAGCACTTGGAGGGGTAGATCACCCCACCTTAAAGGCTTCCCTCAGACTTACCTATACCACACGGCTTGAAAATTAAACCAGCGATACAGAATTTTGCGCTTACGGAAAGGTATTTCCGTAAATAGTATCCATAATGTTTCAAGGTAACACCCTTAATTACTTCTGTTTTGATTTTGCGGTTTTACCTCCTAATTAGTGGTCTCTAACAACCAAACCAGTTAGCAATATGTGTGGAATTGTAGCTTATATCGGGCATAGAGAAGCCTACCCTATCCTTATTGGAGGACTTAAAAGATTGGAATACAGAGGATATGACTCTGCCGGAGTAGCCCTCCTTAATGGGAAACTCAGCATCCACAAAAAGCAGGGAAAGGTAAGCGATCTCGAAGCTCATGTAGGAGATAAGAAACCCTCCGGAAAAGTAGGCATGGGCCACACCAGATGGGCTACACATGGAGAACCTAATGACATTAATGCCCACCCTCACATGTCCCAGTCAGGGAAGTTTGCCCTCATCCACAATGGGATTATAGAAAACTACACGGAGATCCGTGAAAAATTACTGGCTAAGGGCTATACCTTTCAGTCAGCTACTGATACAGAGATATTGGTTCAGCTGATCGATTATATGTATACCCAGAATGAGGTTAGTTCAGAGGAAGCCGTGAGAATAGCACTCAAACAGGTGATTGGTGCCTTTGGGATAGTCGTAATCAACCAGGACGAGCCTGAGCAACTGATCGTAGCCAGAAGAAGTAGTCCTATAGTGATAGGGATAGGTGATAACGAGTACATCATTGCGTCTGATGCCACCCCCATCATCCCCTTCACCAAAGACGTGATCTACCTGGATGATGACCAGATGGCCATACTGGGTCCTGATAGCCATACCATTAAGGATACTTCCAATGTCATCCACACCCCTGATCTACAAAGGGTAGAAATGGAGCTGGAAGCCCTTGAAAAGGGAGGCTTTGACCACTTCATGCTGAAAGAAATCTTTGAGCAGCCTAAATCCATCGCAGACTGCATGCGTGGGAGAATAGATCCTGATACTAACACTGCCTTCCTGGGTGGACTAGTAGATGTTAGATCAGAACTTCAAAAGGCTGAGAGATACATCATAGTAGCTTGTGGAACCTCCTGGCATGCAGGTTTAGTGGGAGAATATCTATTTGAGGAGCATGCCAGAGTACCGGTAGAGGTAGAGTATGCTTCTGAGTTCAGATACAGAGATCCCATCATTAACGCAGGGGATGTAGTCATAGCCATCAGCCAAAGTGGAGAAACAGCAGATACCTTAGCGGCCATAGAGATAGCCAAGAAAAAAGGTGCGCTTGTACTGGGTATCTGTAATGTGGTAGGCTCAAGTATTTCTAGAGCCACCCAGGCAGGTGTATATACACACGCAGGGCCTGAGATAGGCGTAGCTTCCACCAAGGCATTTACAGCTCAGGTAACGGCTCTTACCCTTATGGCCAGCTATATAGGGGACCTGAAAGCTACGAGTACCCCTAAGGCCAGAGAGGCTGTATATGAACTCATGCAGATTCCTGAGAAAATCAGACAAATTCTCAGTCAGAATGATAAAATCTACCAGATAGCAGAAACCTTTAAGGATGCCAATAACTGCCTATACTTAGGGAGAGGATATAACTTCCCGCTGGCGCTTGAAGGAGCCTTAAAACTGAAGGAAATTTCCTACATACATGCAGAAGGATATCCTGCGGCGGAAATGAAGCATGGACCTATCGCTTTGATAGATGAGAATATGCCGGTAGTCTTCATCGCTACTCAGGACCATTCTTACCATAAGATTGTCAGCAATGTGGAAGAGGTAGTTTCCAGAAAAGGGAGAGTCATAGCCATAGTTACGGAAGGTGATAAGGTGATGAAGGATCTGGCAGAATTTGTCATAGAGATTCCTAAAACGGCTCCGTCTCTAACACCTATATTAGCTGCGGTTCCCTTACAACTTCTCTCATATCACATTGCACTTATGCGTGGATGTAATGTAGACCAGCCCAGAAACTTGGCTAAGAGTGTTACGGTGGAGTAGGGTTCTGGAATAACTATGAAAGTAGTTCATCAAATAATTCTGATATCTGCCTTAATCCCAGCAACCTATATGCTTTTTTCCACGCTTTTTTTTCTTCCTGAGGCAGTCCAGAATGCTGAATTTACAGCTCTACATATTATCATTTTTGGAAGTATGATATTGGGCTTAGTAGGGTATGTAGGTTTGCTAATACTATTCAAAGGATTACATCAAACCAATCATTTGAGAAAACTGACTCTTTTATTATGTGGAGTGCTGGGACAAGTTCTCTTTATGATTTTTGTGTCTCCCAGAGACTTCGCTGATTGGATATTCGAAACTGATATTGAAAGTTTAGTTGGGAAATGGCCATCATTAGTTTCATTGTATTTTTCTGTAATGATTGGGGTTGATAAGTATAAAGCACTTAAGGCATTCTAAGAATCTATATAGTTCAAAACCCTAATTCAACTCCACAATCTACCCATAGCTATAACATTGGGAATCTGGCTCGCTACTATTGATTTCATCTAGAAGGAAAAACTTTCCCAAAAACAAGATCATGTTAAGGAGTACTTCCCTAGTGCCAGATATGTGGTTGAAATCAGAATGTGAAGCCCAAGGTCTTCAGCACTTATTTCATGTACAGATGCCGTATGTTTCAGCTATCAGCGCTTAGTCCTCACACCCCGTACCTACCATTAATGCATGTAGAAACATCTCAAAATTCTGAACTAAAATTTATGAGATGGGACATTTCTCACCATATTTGAGAAATGCCTTTGCAATTTGTTTTACCGAACAATTGGTATTTCTTAGAAAGACTAGAACGAACCTAAAAAAGCTACACTATGAATTTAACGAACCAGGTAATGGCCGAAAAAGAAGATATGGTTGATTTTATTAAAAACTATCCTTCTGATACGCCAGTGGTGATGGTGAATATTCTAAAGTTTAAAGCAGAAGTTTCAGGAGGTGATAAGACAGGCAGGGAGTCTTACAATGATTATGGAAAAGCGACTGCACCTTTGCTTGAAAAAGTAGGTGGTAAGGTATTGTGGGTGGGTAAGGTAAACCAAACCCTTATTGGAGACTCATCGGGAGAACCCAATAGAATCATGCTGGTTCAATACCCAAATAAGGAGGCACTTATCTCCATGATTACCTCTGAAGAGTACGCCAAGATTAGCCACCTAAGAGAGGGTGCCTTAGAATATGGAGGTCTGATCGCAACGGAAACTCTGTTTAAGGGATAGATGCATCAGAATAATGGCGGATAAAAATGCATTAGTGCTTGAAGGTGGTGGTTCCAGAGGAATGTTTACTGCTGGAATTCTGGATTCTTTTCTCATAAATAGCATAAACTTTGACGCTGTTTATGGAGTATCAGCAGGTGCCTTATATGGTGCCTCTTTTGTGTCCAAGCAAATGGGACGGAATGTAAAGCTGAATAAATTTATTGGAGATAAACGTTATGGGGGATTCATGCATTTGCTGCGTTCAGGCTCCTATTTTTCGTGGGATTTTATTTATGGCGAATTGGCCCACGAAATCTTGCCCTATGACTATCAGACGTTTCGCAATTCTACAGATTTTTATGTAGGTGTCAGTAATTGCCATACTGGTAAACCAGTGTTTTTCCACACAAATGAGCTAGAAAAATCAGCCTACATAGACTTATTAACAGCTACTGGTTCATTGCCATTTATATCACCCACTGTCCACTACAAAGGTGAAGAATACCTGGACGGAGGAATGACTGCTTCCATTCCTTATGAGATAGCCCTGGAGCAAGGTGCGGACAAAGTAGTAGTGGTATTAACACGCCCTGATGGATATGTGAAATCAGAGATGAAGTTTCAGCAGATTGCTAAGTGGTATTATCGGAAATACCCCATGGTCTATAAAGCTCTGAGAGATAGAGCACAGCATTACAACGAATCCCTACAAAAGCTCAAAGAATTAGAAAAAAATGGTCGAGCGTACCTCATCTATCCCAAGGAAGAATTAGCCGTAAGTAGGGTAGAAAAAGATCCAGTCAAAACAGAAGCCATTTACCATGAAGCCATGAATGACAGCAAAGGGATCATACCCAAACTAGAAAATTGGATGAGTAAGGATGAATAACACAAGTTCTTATGAAAATTTAAAGCCTGAGCCTCAATTAAGCCATTCATAGATATCATTTTCTTTCCAGCTCCCAAACTGAAAGAACAAGGCAATTTTGTTATTTTGCTGTAACTCTTTAATCCATTCGAACATGTGCTACTACCGTCTTCCCATCATCATTCTCGTATTTCTCATTTCATTCTCCTGTACGCAAGAACCCGCCTCCACAGCTACCAATCTTTTCTCAGCCATAGAGGAAGAAGAAGGTATTAGCGGAAAAGAAAGCTACTTAAATTCTCCCTATATCACCCCCGGAAACAGAGTATATGCAGTGGGACATCAGGACGGAAGTTTCCCGGATTTAGGTTGGCATATCACCGGAGAAATGGGAGGAATCTGGAACCATCCTATCAAACTGATGGATGGATTTGAGGCAACTATTATAATAGGCGAAAGTCCTATTCTCTTAACAAAGGCTGACCAGTTTACCAACTATCCCTTCTTCAATGTGCTCACTTACTCATTACCAGAAAATGACCTCCAAATAGACCGTCTTCAGTTCTCCCCGGATGATGTAGAAGGACTTATCATCACTTATGCCATACAAAATAATGGCAACAGCAAGCTGGAAGGTGATTTTCAGATAGAATTTCAATCAGATCTAAGGCCTACCTGGTTAGGAGAGAGAACAGACATGGTAGATGCGCAGGACAGCGCTTATTTCGACCATACTTCCAGTATATGGGTCTTTCAGGACAGCAACAATCCCTGGTTTTCCCTGGTAAAAAGTAGCGCAATAGTAGATACGGCTTTTACGGTAGCAAATGCTCGCCTTGGAAAAGGAGCTAGTGGCGTAATGGAATCTTCCGTAAGTGTAGAGGCAGGATCCACTCAATACCTGACTTACTACATTTCAGGTAGCTATACTGGCTTGGAGAATGCGCAGAAAAATATGGAAACCATGCTAGACAAAGAAGTAGCCACCTTTGAGCAGAAAAAGCAACGCTATCAGTCATTTGCAGAAATGACGCAGTTGACCACACCTGATGAAGAGCTGAACCAGACCTTCAAATGGCTCAAGTATAATGCGGACTGGTTTGTAAGAACCGTTCCAGAAATAGGGACAGGTATAGCTGCAGGCTACCCTGACTACCCTTGGTGGTTTGGTTGTGATAGTGAGTATGCCCTTCAAGGCTATATGGCCATTGGGCAGTATGAGACGGCGCTAAAGACCCTAAAACTCCTACACGAGCTCTCAGAAAAGGAGAATGGAAACGGGAGAATAGTGCATGAAATCTCCTCTAATGGAGCCGTATTCAATCCCGGAAATATCAATGAAACGCCTCAATTCCCAACCATTGTTTGGGATGTATACCAGTGGACTGGGGATAAAGGACTACTGGAAGCATACTTTCCTACTATCCAAAAAGGGCTAACCTGGCTCATGGAAGAGAATGATGAAGATGGAGATCTACTTCCGGAAGGAGCGGGTATGATGGAAATACATGGATTGGAAAGTGAAATGATAGATGTGGTATCCTATACCTATCAGGGATTTGAGTCAGCCGCCAAGATTGCAGATGTATTAGGAGAATCTTCTGCTGCAGATTCATATCGTGAGACAGCAGATAAGCTGAAAGAAAAGATTAATGAGGAATTCTGGTCAGAGGACTTTGGATCCTATGCAGACTTCATAGGCACAGATAAGCAGAGTCTCAAGTTGATAGAAGATGCATTGATACGGGCAGATACCTTGAATAAGCCCTGGGCTGTAGCAGAACTTCAGGAGACCAAACAGTACTTACTTAACAAGCCCTCCGAGGAAGAAAGACCTTTTGTACTGTATCACAACTGGGTGGTCAATACGCCCATGGAAGTAGGCGCAGCAGATCCTGATAAGGCAAAAAAAGCTTTACAAACAGGAGAGCAGTTCACTAATCCTTTTGGGATGTTTGTAACTGGGATAGACAGAGACCAGTCTGCCGGATCTGATGATGGTTCTTTTGAGGGAAGTAAATCCTTCTCTTATACTGGAGCTGTGATGACCTTACCTACAGGTGTACAGGCCAGAGGAGAAAACCTATATGGAAATCCTGATCAGGCCCTAACCTATCTGCAGAAGATGAATAGGACCTTTGGGTTTGCCCTGCCTGGCTCTATGTATGAAGTATCTCCTGACTATGGGATGTTTGCCCAAGCATGGAATATTTACAGCTATGCGGTTCCCATCGTAAGGCAGTTCTTTGGGGTGGAACCAGATGCAGCTTCTCAGACAGTCAGCCTTCAACCTCAAATACCTACCGACTGGGATGAGGCTTCCCTAGAAAATATAAAAGTGGGAGATAATGTGATTTCCATTTATTACCGGAAAGAAAGCACAGGAGAAATTATCCTTAGGGTAACACAAAAAGATCCAGACTGGTCCATCAACTTCCTTACACCTGATGGATTCCAATCTGAATCATCTTCTCCCACTACAAAACAAGGAGAAGTACTTGAGATAAAATTTCAACCTGTGAACTAGGCTGAAAACGAGTCGGTTATGCAGCAATATCCTGGATTACGTTTCCACTCGCTAAGGTGGTTTCATGAGAACTAAACAAAAACGCTGCTGGGTAAGAAACGAGCCATCCCTCCAAACACCCTACCTAGTTTGTAATATTTTTAAGGCCGAATGTTTCTATATGGAATATTTAACCAGAAAGCCGGAAATCAAACGAATGACTTCCGACTAGCTATTTAGCATAGTTCTAAGAATCAATTATGAATAAACTGGATCTTTCAATCTTGCTTGTAACACCTCTAAGAGTTGATCTGACCACAGAATTCCATAATGACCCAATCCTTCTAACTCTACCATTTCAGTATTCGGAAGGTCTTTCTGGGTTTTTCTTGCTTTGGAGATGGGAAGTATTCTGTCTGATGTGGAATGGATAATAATGCCTTCCTGAAGATTGGTGATCTTTTCCCCTACATATTTCATGTTCATCTCATCCATAGAGACTGGTGTCCCCTCCTCCAAGAGTTTAATCAAATGATTTTGAGTAGCACTCGTTAAGCCAAACTTCTGAGACATTTCCCCTATTCTGTCCTTGAAGTTGTTGGGAGTGGTGACCATATACCACTGCTTAATCATTAGGTTTGGATGGTCTAGTAGGGAGAAAGCAGCGCATACACTTCCAAAAGAATGGCTTATGAGAATTTCTGGTTGATGGGCGCCTATCATCTCAGAAACAAAGGAAAGGGCTTGAAACATAGAGGTTTTTCCTCTACTACTTTTCCCATGCGCCGGTGCATCATAGGCAATAACATGATATCCTTTTTGGACCAGCGTTTCTACCAGTCCACCAAAGTTTCCAGCTCGCCCCTCCCAGCCATGTATCATCAAAACCTTAGGACGTGAAGGCTTCCCCCAGCTATATTTCTGAACCTCAAACTGCTGATAAAGAACTCGCTCCTTGTGGGCTTTCTCCAGCACTTCTTCTTCAAAATCCTTTAGCGGCCTGACTCTAGGACTGGCCATGATCTGAGTAATCATATTGGCCGCCACTGAAGGAAAAAAGCGATTTAGAAAAACAAATAGGCGTTTTTTCATATCTGGGTTCTTTTTTAGAACTTAAATATAATAAGCTGGGTTCTATTTTGAAACTTTAATTGGGATTTTCTATCTTTTGCCATGGAACACATAGATCCCAGTGAATTTAGAAGAGAGAATTGCCCCATCATGAAGTCTGTCTCCCTCATAGGAGATAAATGGGTGCTTCAGATTATGAGGGAATGCTTTCTGGGCTTCAGTAAATTCGATGAATTCCAGACCAACCTGAATGTCTCTAAATCTGTTCTGAGCAAAAAACTCCAGAAAATGGTGGCTGAAGGCCTACTGGTACGTGAATCTTACCAAAAGCAGTCAGAACGTACCCGCTATGCTTATAAGTTCAGCAGGAAGGGAATCAAGATATTCAAAGTGATTGTTTCTCTTCTTGAGTGGGGCAATGAGTTTCTTATAGAGGAGGATGAGGAAACCATTCTCATGAAAGAAAAAAATACGTCCTCTAAGCTAAAAGTAAAACCCATAAATGAACAAGGAGAAATTGTAGAATGGAGAAATGTAGAGTTCTTTGTTGCTCCCAAAAAATTCTGAAGCCATATCTCCAGACAGCTATTTCTCATCCTGAGTCCTCATACTAAGATTCAGGAACCTCCTCTTCCTTCTTTCTGGCTTTGTACAAAATTTGAAGCCCTATGAGCACCCAAACTACATTCAAGGCAGTGGAAGGAAATGCTCGATAGTAAAAAGTATTGACGATAAGTAAGATACTACCCGCTATATTTAACCCCTGATAAAGAAGAGATTGGGCAGATACCTTGTTTTGGCTCACCATCCAATAAGCTATAATCAGCATGATGGACCCTATCCATCCGAGTATATCAACAATGAGATTCATAGTTCTCTATTCTCGTGTAAAACTGGCCTAAGCTATACCCCCAAGCTAAGAGAATCAACTAATAACTTTCATCAGCTTAAGACGGAGAGTATTTTGCTCGTACAGGAAGCTAAGTCTGGAGAATACTTATCTTACTCTGTTATCAATGCGTAACCGATTTATCTATCTGCGTCATGACTGAAAAAGAGAAAATGCTGGCTGGGGAGGTGTATAACTCCAGAGATCCTGAACTTATAGATATGTATTATCGTGCCAGGAAGCTTCTCAAAGCTTATCATGAGTTGGAAATAGGAGATGTAGAAGGCAGAAATGAAATTTTAAATCAGTTATTTGGTCATAAGGGAGAAGGCGTATGGATAGAAACTCCCTTCTTCTGTGATTATGGAGAAAATATCTTCATCGGAGAGGAGACCTTCATGAATACCAACTGTATTCTCCTGGATGATAATTACATCAGAATAGGCGAGAACTGCCTCATAGGTCCATATGTACAGGTGTATACAGCTGCACATCCCCTAAAAGCGGCAGAAAGGGTCATCCCCAAGGAAGAAAGACCTCCTAATTTCCCTGCTTACATGACCTCTTCCCTGCCAGTAACCATAGGTGATAATGCATGGATAGGTGGGAATACCGTCATTATGCCTGGGGTAAGCATTGGGAATAATGTGACCATAGGGGCCAGCTCTCTGGTTACTAAGGATATTCCTGATAATGTTCTGGCTTTTGGAAACCCTTGTAAGGTGGTGAAGAAGCTTTAGGAATCAGTGAGTACTATTTCTTATGGTCCATATAGCTCCATTTTTAGTTTCCAACTTATCCAGAATATCCCTTTCCGTGAGTGATTCAAGCTCCTTTTCACTCTCCTCTCTAGGCTTGTCAGATAGTTCTGAAAACTCCCTTACAGTAAGGCTATGATACTTCTCAAATAGATATTCCCAGTCTTTCCTATACGCTATCTTCTCAATGCCAGGTTGTAAAGCCTCCAAAGCGGCTACATAGGAAGCATAGGGTCTGGACCCATATACTCTTTCCTGCTGCTCAGCCTCCCCAATGAAAAACATGGTAGGGAATCCCCTCACGCCAAACTGTTTAGCCAAGGCAAGATCTTCTTCAAAGAGCCTTTTGGCTTCCCCTTCCATATCTTTCTTAAGCTTAGTCGCATCCAGTCCTACCTTGATGGAAGCTAATTCCAGCTGCTCCCATCTAGTGATATTTTTCTTCTTAAGGAAAACCATTTCCCTGATTTCTCTCAAGAAAAGAATCGCCTTCTTCTGATCTTGAATTTGAGCACCCTTAAAGGCGATAGAAGGTGGATAAGAGGAATGTAGTGGATCTTCCAACCATACATCTCCATCAATGGGCATATCATAATGCCCGCTTACTTCATCCCAATGGTGAGCCACATCTGATGGCTTGCTGATCCCTCCGCTATTGTAACTCCAGTCAGGTAATAATCCTCCCATTCTGTATTCAATCTCAAAACCAGGTCCATACTCCAACTTTAACTTCCTTAGTTGGGGTTCTATGCCCCAGCAGGAAGAACAGATGGGATCCGTGAAGTAGACAATCTTAATGTTTTTTTCAGGAGAAATGTGAGCCTCAGGCGTAGCCTCTTCCTCCAGAGAAGGAATTTCACATAATCCTGTTTCAGGATCGCATAATAAGGGATTCTTGTTTTCCATATTGAGTTCCTCTTGAGCCTGGCAGCAAAGTAGCGTGCCTAAGTACACTACAAAATACAGACTAATCCATTTCATTTCTCTACCTGTTTTCTATCTGCATACTTATTCTGGATTACTGCCTAAAAGTAGATACTTAACACTTTTGTAGTGCTATGGGTTTCCTTTTGGAAACTACTTTCCCTTTGGAAAGTTGATATAAGAACTTCTTCTTGTATGAGAAGAACTAAATCTTATTCCACATATGAAAAAAGAAGCCTATGTCAATAATTCTCCCATCTGCCAAGTACGAATCCGTGCCATCAGGGATACCATGGGTGTCCTATCCGGTAAATGGAAAATCCATATCATCGGTACCTTACTGGAAGTAGAGGGCCTGGGTTTTATGGATTTAATGAGAGAAATAGATGGAATAGGCACTAAGATGCTGTCAAAGGAATTACAGGACCTGGAAATCAATCAACTTGTCCACAGAACAGTGATGAATACCAAACCGGTAACAGTTAAGTACTCCATAAGTGAGTATGGAAGAACCTTGAGTCCCATCATTGATGAAATTGCCAAATGGGGGAAAGAGTACAGAGAGGCACTGTTCAGCTCTGAGATCTGAGCTATACTTTATACCGCTGTAAGTACTTCTATGTTACGCTCAAAATAGACCCATGAATCCATTTTATAAACTTCCAATGACCCTAAAATGGGTGCTAACATTACTGCTCTTCTCATTGGGGACAGGGTTAATGCTAGGTTTCTTCATCCTAACAAATAACAACCTCCTATGGTGGCTCAGCCTTCCTCTCCTAGCCTCCTTATTTATGTTTACCACCACTCCTTTTATGGTCCTACTGGGGGTTTATAA
>JBCDBC010000008.1:0-17257 GCA_039184535.1 Bacteroidota bacterium
AAAGTGCAGTAGTCTCTTCTCCTTTTTCTGTATCCGTCTTAGGTTCAAACAATATACCTGTGTCTTGCGCCATATTAGACTCCAGGCTATCAGTAGGAAATAGTGGCTTGACTTCCTGCTGGATAATGGGAGAATATTCTTTCTCTACTAAGGGTTCTTTTTGCTCGATTTGTAAAAAAAGTAATACAGCTACAAGTGTGGTGGTTCCAATGAGTCCCATGATGATTTGGTTTAGGTTACTAAATGGAAACCCTGAGCCAGGAGGAGGTGAGGTTGGGAAAGTACTGACCAACTGAGAGACTTCTTCCAGAGACACCTGAACAGGAACTTTCTTGACAGAAGTAAAGAGCATATCCAGTTTATCCTTCTTACTCATAGCAGAATAGTTTGTAAGGTGTTCAACATATGAGCAGGCGTGTGGGTAGAGGCGCTATCCTCCAAGAGGTCCTTCAATTTTCTCCGGCCTCTACTGATAGTAGTCTTAACAGCACCTTCTGAACGCTTTTGCATTGCCGCAATCTCTTTCATACTAAAACCACTGATTTCAAATAAAATGATGGCTTCAGACTGCTTGGCTGGAAGCTTATCCAATGCTCTATACATCAGTCCTATGTCCAGGGATAAGTCTGGGGAAAGTCCCTTATCCATCAGTTGGCTGGTGTGCTTTTCCAGAAGGCCTTGCTGAAACTTACGTTTCCGCCAGTTGCTTATGGACCGGTTACGGGCAGCACGAATGAGATAATGGAGGAATTGGCCCTTCTTCTGAATCTTCTCAAAATGCTGGTAAGCAGACAGCAAGACATCCTGGATCAGATCTTCTGTATCCATTCTCCCAAAAGCCAAAGCTGAGCAGTACCTCACAAATGGCTTGTGGCATGGCTGATAGGCTTGCATGAATGTTTCTTGCTTGTTCACCATCTCCTAACTTAAGATTTCATGGGGATAGTCGCATGAAGAGTGGAAAGGTTACATTGGATATAAAAAAGATACATCATCCTAAGTGTTAGTTTCTACTTAGATGTATCTGAAATCAGAAATATGACTTTTCAATCCCAACGAAAGCTAAATTCCCCTTGCGGGTTGGGGTGAACGAACGCGGGGAGGACGGCCTGTGGGTAGGCCTTGGTTTGTTCGTTCTTGTTTTTTGCTTCGTTTTCAACAAGGAAAATGAAGAAGAAGGCTTAAAAAAGGGCATGTTAGGGACATTTCAGAAAACGACCTGTTCAAAATAAAAGCTTTATCAGTGTTTCGTCGCCTTCCGCGGGACCTTCTTTTTTCCGTAGCAAAAAAAGAAGGCAAAAATGCATTGCCCCTCCAATGCAACGCTACAAGCCTCCCACAACCCGTGGAGGAACGGCCAGCCCGCTAGAATAAGTTATCACTATTGATTGGCGGAGTTATTTGTGAATTAGTGGCAAAATTTCTCCAAAAGGAAAATGAGCCACTCCGCAGATTCGGAACGACTCATTCAGTTAATTTTCGTGTGTCCTTTCTCTATCGTTTAAAGATAAAGCGGGTGATATAAATTCCGTTCCCATCTGTCTCTCCGGCATCTGACTCTACACCACTAACCACGTGGGCTAGCTCCCATCCTTCAGCAGAGAGTTGATTCAGCTTGGAAGTGATGAGGGCATCATTAGAAGCTATGTTCTGAAAGTTAAGCCCCACCAGGGTATATAGGTTAAGGATTTTGGATTCTGCAAAAGCATCAATTTTAGCATCCTTCCTTTTGACCGTACCCATACCACTATTTTTTCCATTGGTACGTTCCGTGGTATAGTCATCTATGTTCAGACCTGTTTTATTTTCTATCAGACGAGATCTACCTAGTCCACCGGGAACGATAGATTCTACCATAGTGATCACTTTGTACTCAGTCTGTGCATGTGCGCTTTCAAAGGCAAAGAAGGTGACCATTAGTAGGCCAAATAGAACTTTCTTCATTGTAATGAATGGTTAATAGTTGATTGTCTTGGTTTATTGATAGAAGGAATACAGGAAATGTAACCGTATCCTGACTCTCTATCTTTTTCCTCTCAGTTAAAGTACCAGTAATATGAGTAACATGATGCATACTATCCTCCACTTAGCCATCATGCGTGTCTATCTGGCTAGCAAAAGTGTTAAACGCCTGAGCCTGACTTCAAATTCTCTTCAGAAAAAACTCCTTACTTTGGAATATGAGAGTGCTGATAGTAGAAGATAATCCCTCTCTTCTGGAAAATACTTGTCAATTTCTTATAAGGGAAGGGCATACTTGTTATGAAGCTACTAATGTATTAGAAGCTTCTGATGCACTCATTTCTCAGCCTGTGGACATGGTCATTCTGGATATCATGCTACCGGATGGAGAAGGGTTTGAAGTACTGTCCTGTATACAGGATCTGGAGTTAGACCCTGGTGTACTCATAGTATCGGCCAGAAATGCGCTGGATGATAAACTGAAAGGACTAGACCTGGGAGCAGATGACTACTTGACAAAACCCTTTCACCTGTCTGAGCTTCATGCACGCATACAGGCTATATATAGGCGTAAGAGTCCACAGGGAGGAAAAGACATCGTATTTAATGAGTTGCTTATTCAACCAGAGAATATGGAGGTGTGTGTTCATGACAAACCGGTCAGTCTAACACCCAAGGAGTTTGAGTTGCTACTCTACTTTTGGATGAATAAGAACAGAGTGTTGACCAAGGCCTCTATAGCAGAACACTTGTGGGGAGACCAACTGGACTTGTATAACTCCTTTGATTTTGTTTACCAGCACATTAAGAACATCAGGAAGAAATTGACAAAAGCAGGCTCAAAAGATTATATTTCCACAGTTTATGGCTTCGGTTATAAATTTAATACCCGCTTAGAATGAAGTTACTAGCTAAAACTACCCTTATGTATCTAACCATTACCTTACTGGTATTTGGGCTGGGTGGGGTAATGACGTACCAGTTTGTAACGGAAAGAGTTCAGGGAGAGACTAAACGGTACCTGAAAACTGAGCTGGACAGAATTTATCAGAATATTGATGCGGGAGCCCCATATGAAAGCCTGGTCAATGACAGACTGCAGATCCACAAAATAGAGATCATTGCGAACCAAATAGAATCGGAGCCTACATTCTCAGATACGCTTGTCTGGCATGACTGGCACAAGAGTATGCAGAAGACGCCCAAGGTGAAGATCACGAAAGAAATAGATGGCACCTTCTACCGAATTTCTTTTTGGGATATCATCATAGAATCTGAGGACATCTATCAGAGTGTATTCCGCTCCCTAAGTAGAACCTTCCTGATTCTGGTAGTACTAGTAACCATTGCTAACCTCATTTTCTCACGCTGGATCTTCAAGCCTTTCCAGCGGACGCTTTCTCAGATTCAGGGCTATAAGATTGGGGACCCAGTTCCCTTTGAGCGTACCTACACCAAAACCAAGGAGTTTGCTCGTCTAAATAACTTCATTGGGCAGATGCTTCGGAAAATTCGGAGAGACTACCAAAACCTGAAAGAATTTACGGAGAATGCCTCCCATGAAATCCAGACCCCACTGGCAGTAGCCATAGGAAAAATGGAGCTTCTTATGGCACATGAGAATTATGGTCCGGAGCAGGCTGCTCAAATTTATGATGCTTATGACCAGCTGGGTAAGCTTTCCAGAATTGTAAAAGGGCTAACCATTCTCGCAAAAATAGAGAATGGAGAATATGGTAAGGTAGAGCGTATTGACTTTGCCTCCATCATCTGGCGGGTACTGGAAAACCTGGATGACATCATCCAGCTAAGAGAAATTAAACAGGAAACATTCATAGAAGAAGGCATTTTCATCCAAATGGATCCTTATTTGGCAGAAATGTTGGTCCAAAACCTACTGGAGAATGCCATTAAGCACAACCATGATGCTGGAGAGCTATCCATATACCTGAGTGCGAATACATTTGAGGTACATAACACAGGGAATGCGCCTGGAATCCCCACAGATGAATTGTTTGACAGATTTAAAAAAGGAAAGCACGATGGGAAGTCTCTCGGGTTAGGCTTGGCTATAGTTAAGAAGATCTGTACTACCAGCCAATTTCACGTAGGCTATGATTTCGATGAGGGAAAGCATTCTATCATTGTTCATTTTTAGGAGAAAGCTAACACTTCAAGATTCCTTCAGATTTCCTACCAATTTGTATCAGACTCTCCTTGTACTTTTGGGTTCTAAACTATCCAAACTTACAACTTCAAGCGTATATGCTTCGCACACTGAGTGTTTTCTTAGGATTATCCCTCATTCTTGCATTCTCATTTGGGCAAGGACAAAGACAGGGAAGGAGCCCACAGGGCAGATCTGCCAAATTTAAAATTGTTGGGCAGGTAAAAAATGAGGAAGGAAAAAATCTGGAGTATGCCACGATTGCGCTTTTAGCAGCGAAAGATTCCAGCTTTAAAGGTGGTATTGTAACGGATGCCAATGGTAAATTTGAGCTGGAAGCTCCCAAAGGGACTTATCTGGTGAAGGTAAACTTCATCGGCTTTGAAGAGCAATACTTATCCCCCATCAGCCTAAATGAAGAAAAACCCTTTGTCAAAACTCAGGATATAGTTTTGACCTCTGCTTCCACCACCTTGGATGAGGTAGAGATTACTACTCAGAAATCAAGAGTTCAGTTTGCACTGGATAAGAGAGTTTTTAACGTAGGAAAGGATCTGAATACCATAGGGGGAACAGCTTCTGACCTACTAGACAATATACCTTCTGTAACAGTAGACATTGAAGGAGAGGTAAGCCTCCGAGGCAGTAATTCCGTCAGAATCCTCATTAACGGTAGGCCCTCTCTCATGTCGAGCGCAGACGCCCTCCAGCAGATTCCCGCAGATCAGATAGACAGAGTGGAGATCGTAACGAATCCCTCTGCCAGATATGAGGCTGAAGGAAATGCAGGTGTCATTAACATCATTCTTAAGAAAGACCAGCGGAAAGGCTGGAATGGAAGCCTCAATGCTTCTGCCGGTTATCCTGACCAGCATAATGCATCTGCTAACATCAACTATAGAATTAATAAGCTAAACCTCTTTGCAGGGGCGGGACTTAGGTACAGAAACACACCAAGACCCGCCTATGAAAGAAGACAGGATCTGGATAATGATGGAAATCTTATAGAAGTTCTGGAAACTGATGAGGACAGAATGAGAGGAGGCTTTTCTTACAACCTTAGGTTCGGGCTGGATTATCAAATCAATAAATACAATACCCTCACAGGTTCATTAAGCTATCGAGCTGGAGATGACTTTAATGATTCTGACATTCTCTACAATCGTCTAAATAATTCTTTCGTCCTGGATTCGCTGGGAGCCAGAAACTCCTATGAAGAGGAAGATGATGAAGACCTAGACTATAATCTAACCTGGGAGAAAAAATTTGCGCAGAAAGGAAGAAAGTGGACTACCTCTCTGATTTACTCTAATGGATGGGAAAGAGAAGCCATGGAGGCGGAAAATCAGGAACTGGACATCCTAACCAGAAATCCCATTGAAGCCCCACAGGACCTTCAGGATATACTGAATGAGGAAAGTACAGAAGACTGGACCTTTCAGTCTGACTACGAGCATCCCATCTCTAAAACCAAAAAGTTTGAGGCAGGTGTAAGAACAGGGATTAGAAGAATAGATACTGAATATAGAGTAGAAGATTTCAACGTAGAAACACAGGTTTGGGAGAGAGATCCAAGGCTGAGTAATCAGTTCAGGTATGATGAGGACATATATGCGGCCTATGCCAGCTATGGAGATAAGATTAACAAACTTAGCTATCAGGTAGGCCTAAGATTGGAGCACACTGATGTATTGACAGAGCTAAAGGAAACGGGAGAAAGAAATGAGCAGAACTATACCAATCTGTTCCCCAGCGTTTTCTTTAACTATGAACTTCCAGGAGAAAATTCTATCCAGCTTAGCTATAGTAGAAGAGTAAGAAGACCGAGGTTCTGGGACCTGAACCCCTTCCTTTCTTTCTCTAACCCACTGAGCCAGCGTACTGGAAATCCTAACCTCCAGCCTGAGTTCACAGATTCTTACGAAATCAACTACATCAAATACTTTGAGAAGGTATCCCTCAACATGAGCCTATATGCTCGAGACACCAGAGATTTAATTCAGCGCATTGCCAGAAGGGAAACCACTACTGACCTCTCAGGTAACACACAAGAAGTTATTATCAGAACCACTGAAAACCTGGGTACTCGCCAAGACTACGGGTTGGAAGTAGGCATAAACCTGGAATTAGGAGACTGGCTAAACTTAACGTCAAACTCTAATTTCTACAGAGGCGTAGTGAATGGGAACGCAGCAGGCTTTGCAGAAGTTACCCGCTTCTTCAGCTGGACCAGCCGCATGAACGCTCAGTTTAAAATAGATGCTAAAACGGATGCCCAACTTACCTTAAATTATAGGGGCCCAGAGAAGAACCCACAAGGAAACAGGTTGGATTTCTTCTACACAGATATAGGCATCAGCAGAGATGTGCTGAAGGGAAAAGGAACTATCAACCTGAGAGTGAGAGACGTGTTGAATAGCGCCCTTTTCCAGTATGAAGCCTTTGGGAATAACTTCTTCCTGTACAGAGAAGGAAGATGGCGGGTCATCCAGCAAGTATTTGTAGGCTTTACCTACAGAATCAATCAGAAAAAGCGTAAAGGCCGAAGAGGCAATAGAAGTGAATTCTCCGGTTTCGGAGAGGATAAATAGGAAGTTTCTAACATAAATTGGTTAAAGTCGCATGTCGTTTCGTAATGAGGCGGCATGTGTTTTTTAGGAGAACAGGAAGATTCTTAGCTCTTATCAAAGAGGAGAGTTCTACTTTTTCCACAAGAATGTCCGATTTCAACAAAAAAATCCACATACTTATCCACAATAGATCCTTTTTATCACATTCCAGACAGAGAATATCCATAGGGAAAGAGGTTTCAAAAAAGGATTATATTAACTTCGCCAAAAGGCTTATTGGTAATCATGAGAGAGGTGATCCGAAGAATAAGAACCTTTGCATCCATTCATCCAGAACCCCAGAAGCACCCTGAGTCTTGGTTCTTGCAAGAGCTGAAAGAATTCTCTGAAAAGGGGAACCTTGTCCTTCATGAAGTCTATGAGCAAGCTGGAGTAGTGGATCATAGATCCATCTTTAGATATACATCCAAGGGAGACTTATTAGCTGAAATTCTCTACAAATCAGATGGCACCCTTTGGGAAACCACTACCTATGTCCGTAACAAAAAGGGGAAACTAGAAGAAATCCATCATCAGTATGAAGATGGTTCCAGCACCATCACCCAGATATCCGGCAATAAATCGGAAGAAATCATCCGAATTCAGGATGAGAAGAATAAGCTGGATAGCATCACGCATAAACTCTTTGATTCAGAAGGTAGATTGATTAAGGAAACCGTCCTTAATAGTAAAGAAGAAACGGAGCAGGAACTCCACTTTCAGTATGACGGGGAAGGTAGGTTAATAGAAAGAATAGACATAGATGCCAAAAATGAGGTCCAGATAAAGTACTCTCTCCGGTATGATGCTATGGGTAACCTTACTACTAAACTCGGGATCACCCAAGAAGGAAAAATAGCTGAGAGGCATTCTTACCTATATGATGCTGAAGGTAAGCTGATAGAAGAAAGAGAGAATGGCCTACAGGTCCAGTACACCTATGACCAGGATGGTAAATGCATCAAGGAAGAAACCTTAAATGCTCAGGGAGTGCCTGAAGCTACCCGCCATTTCAGCTATAATAAAGAAGGCTTACTGAGTGGAAGCTTCTCCTATCATACAGGAGATCAGTATGAGATAGAACCCCAAGTTGTGGCCAGAACCAAGCCCTCCTACCTAAGTACACGCATAGAATACGAGTACTTTTAGAAAACTTTAACACTTCTCCCACATCTGTGTAAACTGCCTGACACGTAATTCTTATAAGGAACAACATATTTGTGATGTATGAACAACTCATGTTCGCACGAAGTTATAAGCTATAAATCAAGCTATTCCCCATGTCTAATATTTACATTCCTAAGCCCTGGGAACTCAAAGGGTTAAGAGCCACGGATGAAAGTATCTACAACAACAGACGTGCCTTCATTAAACAACTCGGCTTACTGGGTATAGGTGCTGTAGCCAGTCCCGCTCTACTAGGTGCCTGCCAAAACCCTGGTCAACAAGGAGGCTCAAATGCTTCTCCATTAGAAGATGCTCCTAGCTTCACCTTTGAGGGGATGAATGAGCTTTACCCTGCCAGCCTGAATCCCAAGTATACCCTTGACAGAGAAATGACCAAGGAGTACGACGCTACTCACTACAACAATTTCTACGAGTTTATCAAGGATAGAGACATCTATACCATTCATAGATTTGTGAACACCTTTGACACCAGTGACTGGAAGTTTGAGGTAACAGGGATGGCAGAAAATACAGGGACTTTCTACCTGGAAGAAATCATGAAGAAATTCCCGCTGGAAGAGAGAACCTATAGATTCAGATGTGTGGAACGCTGGGCAATGGCAGTGCCCTGGACAGGAATCCCACTGGCTGCACTCATCAAATTTTTTGAGCCCAAAAATAAAGCTACCCATATTCAATTCATGACGGCTTCCAAGCCTAAGGAGATGCCGGGCGTAAAGAATCAGCCTTGGTACCCCTGGCCTTATTTTGAAGGCTTAAGAATGGATGAAGCCATGAATGAACTGGCCTTCATAGCTACAGGCATATATGGGAAACCTCTTCCCAAGCAGAATGGCGCACCCATGAGACTGGTAGTTCCATGGAAGTATGGATATAAGAACATTAAATCTATTTTGAAGATAGATTTCACCAATAAACAGCCAGAAACCTTCTGGAATAAACTACAGCCTTCTGAGTATCCCTTCATCTCTAATGTAAATCCAGAGAAGCCACATCCACGCTGGTCGCAGGCTGAGGAGTACATGCTACCTGATGGAGACAGAAGACCTACCCTGAAATATAATGGCTACGGAGAATTTGTAGGCAGCTTATACGAAGGCTAATAAAGAGTTTACACTTTGCTCAGCCGCATGTTGCTTTGTACTGGCACATGCGGCTTTTTATTTCAACTACCTGAAATTGTATGATTAGGGTATTCCGTAGCGTTAGTAGATACATATATGAAAACCCTTGCATACAACTAGCTGATTGATTGAAAAAGAACTATGGAAAAAATGTCAACTATTGTGGGGATCTGCTTTCTGCTATTATTCGGAACAGCATATTCCCAAGATTACAAGTCTATTGCTACCAACTACTTATCTACTCATTACCAGGAATTAGGTCTTAGCCCAGGAGATTGGGAAGATTTACTACTCCAAAGAGCCTTCACAGATGATTATAGCGGTGCTACCCATATCTACCTCCAACAGAAATATAAAGAGATACGTGTGCATGAGGCTATTCTAAACCTCACACTTTCGAAAACAGGAGAAGTAGCCTATGTGTCTCACAGCATGGTCCCCAAGCTTTCTGCCAGTGTAAAGGTTGAAAGTCCAGAAATAACTCCTACAGAAGCCTTACAGAAAGTAGCTACCCACCTAAACCTACCTTTAGTGGATGAGCCTGTCATACAGAAGGTAGTGGGAGGACCGGAACAGATGGTCCTCTTTGGCCCTTCCGGGATCAGTACAGAAGCGATACAGGTAGGTCTTACCTACCAATCTGTAGAAAGAGGAAATGTTGCGCTTAGCTGGAATGTACGTATCCGTTCTAACCAAACCGCCGACTGGTGGAATGTAAGAGTTGATGCAAAAGATGGCGAAATTCTCTCTCAGAATAACTGGACTACCCACTGTGCATGGGGAGAAAAATTTGAAAGAAGAGAACCTGTAAAGCCTTCTCTTTTTCCCTCTTTTGAGCAGAAAAATACCTTAACCGACGGGTCTAGCTATAGAGTTTTTCCCCTTACAGTAGAAAGTCCTAACCATGGGGCTCAAGCCATTGTACAAAATCCTGCTGATTTTGTGGCCTCACCCTTTGGATGGCATGACGTAGACGGGGTGGAAGGGCCGGAATTCACCATCACCCGCGGAAATAACGCCTGGGCACAGGGAGATAGAAACGGAGATGACGGAATAGGTGCCAGCCCTGACGGTGGTTCTACGCTGGACTTTACAGAGTCCTATGACTTGAATGACGTTCCTTCCTCTTATCTAAATGGATCTATCATTAACATCTTTTACTGGAGCAACATCTGCCATGACATATTTTATCGCTATGGCTTTGATGAGAATAGCGGAAACTTCCAACAAAATAATTACGGAAGAGGAGGAGAAGAAGGAGACTTTATATTTGCAGACTCCCAGGATGGTTCAGGATTTAATAATGCCAACTTCCAATCACCACCAGATGGAGAAAATGGGAGAATGCAGATGTTCCTATGGACTTCCGGTACAGGGATCAGACCTATACTTACCGTCAATTCTCCAGGTAGTATTGCCGGTTCATATAATGGGTTTGAAGCCTCGTTTGGTCCTGGTCTGGGGACTGACCCACTATCCGGTACACTTGAACTTGTGGAAGATAGCGCAGGAACGAGCCAAGCATGTAGTCCCATACTAAACGCAGGAGACCTGGATGGAAAGATTGCCCTTCTTCAGAGAGGAGAATGTTTCTTTGTAGAAAAAGTGATAGCTGCTCAAGATGCAGGCGCTATAGCGGTTATTGTTGGAAATAACCAGGCAGGCCCTCCCTTCCCCATGGGAGGTACAGACCCTAATATTACCATCCCATCAATTATGGTCAGTCTAGACGACTATAACCTCTTTGTATCCAATATCAACAGTAACATAGACGTATCCATGGGAGCGGTTGAATCCTCAGACGACCTGGATAGCGGATTTGATAATGGTATCATTACACATGAGTATGGTCATGGCGTATCTATCAGACTTACTGGTGGACCCGATAACAGCTGCCTCTCTAATCTGGAACAGATGGGAGAGGGATGGAGTGACTGGTTGGGGATGGTGCTAACTGTAAGAGATGGAGATACCAGAACTACTGCCAGAGGTATAGGTACTTTTGCCTTAGGAGAGGCCACAAACGGACCAGGTATTCGCCCTGCACCCTACACCACTGACATGAGTGTGAATGGACTTACCTACGCAGACATTTCTGGCCTGTCTATTCCTCACGGAGTAGGGTCTGTATTTGCTACCATGCTGTGGGATATGTATTGGGACCTTGTAGACACCTACGGATATGATGAGGACCTGTATGAAGGAACAGGTGGAAATAACATCGCCATACAATTAGTACTGGAAGGAATGAAGCTGCAGCCCTGTACGCCCGGCTTTGTGGACGGAAGAGATGCCATTTTAGCAGCGGATAGAATCTTGTATGATGGCGCTAACCAATGCCTGATTTGGGAAGCATTTGCCAGAAGAGGATTAGGATTCAGTGCTAGCCAAGGATCCGTATCAAGTGTATCAGATGGCGAGGAAGCTTTTGATCTACCTCCTCTTTGCGCAACTACTTTACAGCTTCAAATAAGCGTACCTGAAATAGCTCAGAACGGAAGCCAGATAGAATATAACTTGAAAGTGATCAACTCTACAGAAGGTGTATTAACAGACTTGGTAGTTTCTGATACATTGGATGAAAAAGTAAACCTGATCAGTGGAAGTAGCAGTTGTAATATCCAGCAAGATGGCCAAGTACTAAGTTGGGCCATAGAAGAAATGCAGTCAGGAGATACACTGAGCTGTTCTTTCCAATTATTAGTAGATGCTGATGCTACCACGGAAGTACTATTTATAGATGACTTTGAGGATAACCTCTTCCCTTGGTCAGCTAATCCACAAGTAGGAGAAGATTTCTGGGTACAGACACAAGCTGACAGCATTGGTGAAGGCACCTTCTGGTTTGCGGTAAATGCGCCAAGAGAAAATGACCAGCCTCTAGAAGGCCCCGGAATTGTACTAGGGGAAAATCCTGAACTCAGGTTTGAGCATGCCTTCTTTACAGAAGCCGGATGGGACGGAGGTCTGGTTGAGCTTCAGATAGCCGGACAACAGCAGTGGAGAGACCTGGGAGAATTCATGATAGAGAATGGCTATAATTCAGGTGTGGGCACAAATAACCCTGCCGGTAGTAGAGCTGCATTTAGCGGAGACAGTGAAGGGCTCATCACCACCAAAGTAGACCTGAGTGCTTATGCTAATCAGACCATACAGATCCGTTTCCGCATGGTATCAGATAATAACACCAACGAGTTAGGATGGTATGTAGGAAATGTAGAAGTAATAGAGAAAGTAAGTATTCTCAGACGTACGCAGGTAATAGCTGCTGAGGGAGATGAAGCCACAGAAGATGCTGAGACGGAAGTAAGAGGGACTGTGGTTACTTCTATCTCGCCTGAAAGCCTGAAAGGTAAAATCAGCTTATTCCCTAACCCAGGTTCAGATGTGCTAGTCATCGACTGGAAAGAATTACCAGCCAATAGCGTCAACCTGACATTAATGGATCTTAGAGGAAGAACTATTCTCCAGGTAGAGAATTCTCCATCCAAGAGAGTGGAATTGGATACCAGCGATCTGCCTCAGGGGGTATATCTACTGGAATGGGATAACGGAACCAATAGAGAAACCTTTAAGTGGATTAAGCAATAAGCATACTCTCATGCATTATCATAGGGCCAGTCTGTTTTTAGACTGGCCCTATCCTTTTAAACTTCTTCAATTCCTCAAAAAATATTGTATTTTGGAGTAACAAAATACATATGCTGCTTCAGGATACCCCTTCAGAAGCGCTCATTCAATTCTGCTGGAAAACGCTCAGAAAAGAATTCCAGCTACTTACCTCCTCAAAAGGAAAACCTGTTCAAATCATTAAGCCCGGCACCTGGAATACTAATCAGGGCCCGGACTTTCTTCATGCTCACATAAAGATAGATGGGATAGATTTCCACGGACATGTAGAGATACATGTACTGGGAGAAGATTGGTATAGGCATAAACACCATCTGGATCCGCACTATAACAACACGGTACTCCATATAGTTTGGAAGCATAGCCAGAAACCCATTATTCGTCAGGATGGTACAAGCATACCGGAGTGTGAAATAGGGGCTCTGGTACCCACTGCTCTGCTCCATAGGGTAGATCAGCTACGATTGGCCAAATCCCCTATTCCTTGCGCTTCCATGATTCATCGGATTTCTGCTTTACATAAAGAGCTAACACTTACAGCTGCATGTGTAGAGAGAATTACTAGAAAGGCTTCTCTCCTCCAAAAGCGGCTAGCTGAAACCGCCTCTGACTGGGGGCAGGTCCTTTGGGAAGAAATGGCGACCAGAATAGGGGGAACGGTGAATGGAGAAGCTTTCAGAGAAATCGCACAGAGAGTTCCCCTTTCTACCTGGAGACATTATCATCAAAACGTAACTGATCTGGAAGCCCTCTTCATGGGAGCAGCAGGCATGCTTCCCTCTCCACCCTATGAAGATGCGTATGTAAAATGCCTAAAAGAGAAATGGGTGTACTTCCAGCATAAGCACCAAATAGACCCCATCCCCAGAGTAGCCATCAAGCTGATGCGTATGCGACCGGCTTCTTTCCCCACTTTGAGAATCTCACAATTGGCGGGTTTACTACATCATTATCCCTCTTTGATAGAGTTACTCCTTGCTGAAAACTGGACTGCCTTTCTGAAGCTGAAAGTTTCGGCCTCTTCCTATTGGGATAGTCATTATGTGTTTGGAGAAAAGAAAGAACACAAACAGAAGAACCTGGGGAAGGGCCAGAAATATACGCTCCTAATAAATACGCTCATCCCACTTGGATATGTATATGCTGCTGCGCATAATCACACGGACCTAGATAGCTGGATAGAAGATAGGCTCGCTGCCATTCCACCAGAACATAATAGGATCACCAACGTAATGAAAGACTTGTCCTTCCCTAATGATCAGGCACTACATTCTCAGGGAATCATAGAATTATATAAACAACACTGTCAGGAAAAGAAGTGCCTAAGCTGTAGCATAGGATATCAAATTCTGGCCCCAGCAAAACAAACTAGGTAATCAAGAACTTAGCTATTAGTTTCGCAGAAATAATTCAGCACACATGGAGGTAAGTAAAGTCCCTGTCATCATAGTAGGCACAGGAAATTCAGGAAAAGTAGCCTTAGAGATAGCCAACTCTTTGGAAGTATTGGTATATAGCTTTCTCACAGCTAAAGAGGAAGAGGTCAATCAGGAGATAAATGATATTCCCATTTTCAACACTGTAGAAAGCCAGGATAGCGCTGCTTTATTGGCTGATGAAAATGTGAAGATAGTTATAGCAGAACAGGAAATCGCTGACAGAAAAGCCATGGTAGAAGCTATTAGCGACGCTAAGGCGGAAACCATCACCATGGCACACGCCTCAGCCATCATCTCTTCTCATGCTAAGCTGGGAGTAGGGAATCTGATCTATCCTTCCGTAGTCATCCTACCAAATGTCTCTATGGCGAACTGTAATATGGTGGAAACAGGGGTAAGTATAGACCCCGGTGTAGCCATAGGAGATTTCTGCACCATTCAGGCTGGTGCCAGAATAGGAGCTGACGTATCTATAGATGATGAGGTATTTATCGGGACTGGTGCTATTCTCAGAAAAGGAATTAGCGTAGGTAAGGGTGCCATCATAGGTGCTGGTTCAGTGGTGATGACAGATGTAGAAGAAGGCAAAACGGTATTTGGGAATCCTGCAAAGGCACTTGACTAAAAAGAAGGAGCGAAGAAGTCCTTTCGGATCTTCCTCGCCTCCCTAACAATGTGTCTTCATGGTCTAAAGCACCTTGACTTTATCTGAACCGTAAACCATTTTGATCTGTGTATATACCTTTCATGGCAGGAAATTGGAAGAGGTAACCGCAGATCTGACTTTTTTATCATTTTTTTTCTCTGCTCGTTACTTACTATATCGAGTAACATGAAAATTCCTTTATTAGCAGGAGCAGTACAGGCGGGATTTCCTTCTCCTGCTGAAGAACATATAGAGAAGTATATAGACCTGAATGAGCACCTCATTCAAAACCCTCCCGCTACCTTCTTTGTAAGGGTAAAAGGGAATTCTATGACAGATACCGGTATCAAGGATGGAGATACCTTAATCATAGACAGATCTCTGAGTGCGGAAGAAGGAAGAGTAGTACTGGCAAGTACAGGAGAGGGATTCACAGTTAAGAAAGTCATAAAGAAAGTAGATGGCTTCTACCTGGAGTCTCAGTCAAGCCAATCTCCCTCAGTAAGTATCCCCCTTTCTGATGGAGTTGAAATTTGGGGAGTCGTAACCTACAGCATTCACAAAATGTGAGTATGGATGCCAAAGTGTTTGCCCTTGTAGACTGTAATAATTTCTATGCCTCCTGCGAACGATTATTCAGGCCGGATCTTAGGAGGAAGCCCATAGTGGTGCTTTCCAATAATGATGGCTGCGTAGTGGCCAGGTCTTCTGAAGCCAAGGATGCAGGTATCCCCATGGCCAAACCCATCTTCAAACTAAGAGAGCAGATTCAGGTACATCAGGTTCAGGTATTCTCTTCTAACTATACCCTCTATGGAGATCTGTCAAACAGGGTCATGCAGGTGCTGGAAACATTCAGTCCGCAAGTAGAGCCCTATTCTATAGATGAGGCCTTTGTGGACCTGACGGGAATCCAAACGGAAGACTATTCGGTCCTTGGAAGACAAATAAAGGAACGGGTGTACCAATGGACAGGCATTCCTGTTTCCATAGGCATAGCCCCTTCCAAGACGCTGGCTAAAATCGCTGCCAATCTTTCTAAGAAATCCAGGAAACTAGATGGCGTATTTAGCTTGGTGGACTCTCCCTATTTAGAGAGAGCCTTGAAAGCTACTCCCATAGGAGAAGTATGGGGCATAGGTCCTGGTTATGCAAAAAGGCTGAAAGCCTACCAATTGGAAACTGCCTGGGACCTTCATGAAGCAGATATCCATTGGGTGAGAAAGAAGCTCACCGTCATCGGACAGCGCACTGCCCTGGAACTTCACGGAGAATCCTGCATCCCCATTGATAGTGTGCCTTCTCTACGAAAAAGTGTCATCACTTCTCGCTCCTTTGGTAAGCCGGTTACTGAGTTAAGTGATCTGCAGGAAGCTGTTACTTTTTATACCAGCAGATGTGCGGAAAAACTCCGCAAGTCAAATACCCTCGCCAAACTGCTCACCGTCTACGCCAGATCAGGACAGTATGGAGATAGATACGGTAGCGGTAAGGACTCCTTTACCCTCAGCTTACCCGAAGCCACCAATGTTACGCCACATCTGGTAACCTACGCTATGAAGGCACTGGAAATGATCTACGAGAAGGGAAAACGCTATAAGAAGGCGGGAGTGGTCATGACGGATCTAGTCTCTTCTGAAAGTATTCAGTTATCTGTTTTTGACGAAGCGCCTACACAGTCTGATCAACGTCTTATGCACCTTATGGATGACATTAATCAAAAAATTGGGAAAGGAAAAGTCTTCATAGCCAAAGAGGGAGTAGATAAAGGTTGGAGAATGAAATCCGAAATGAAGTCACCTAACTATACCACGAACTGGCAACAGATTCCTGAAATCCAGATTTAATACATATGTAATTAGAAGACTGGATATCTCTCTTTTTACACTACTTTCTACTGAGTCTTGAAAAGACTTACGCCCCAAACTAATCGTAAACTAATGTAACCCTAATTATAAAACATTCATTACCAATTGAATATATCTCACTAAGAATATTTTTTCATCACGGTAACACCCAACTATCCACATCTATTTCTATTTTTAATATTTTCATTCATTCGTAAAATAATCCAAACAAACACATTCTTCTTGTCAAAAAGAACGCCCTCTTTAGCATGGCATAAATGCCATTGCCATGACAAAATCACTTAGCTTCTTATCCAGCTTTCTATTTTTTCTCCAATCTCACCTACTCGCAGTTGACCTACCTATAGGAGAAGTATTTTTTCTCGAGAATAAAGGACAGCTTGCCGAGGAAATATATTTCCAGGCAGAAGCAGAAGGCCAGCAAATCAGGTTCCTTAAAGACGGGATCAGTTTTGCCAGAATGAGAGAAATAGAAACTGAAGCTGTAGGAAGCAGAAGAGAAACCTATCAGGAAATCCCGGGATTTCAGGGAGAAGAGCATTTCTCCTATGAAGCCATGGTGTGGACTACCCGGTTTAGAAACGCCTTGCCGGACGTACAGCCCTCAGGAGGTAAATCACTTCC